>DIMZ01000113.1:11028-11161 GCA_002425825.1 Cloacimonetes bacterium UBA5553
CCTCGCTATTTTATGTTCGTTACAAGATTATATACACTTAAGGCAATCGCGGCTTTAGAGAGGAAGTCTGCAGCACGAGAGAATGCGTAGAATATAGTTCCCGAAATGACAATAGTATCACCGGGTTGAAGAG
>DIMZ01000113.1:11237-12824 GCA_002425825.1 Cloacimonetes bacterium UBA5553
CGGTTGAAGAGCAGGGATAAGGGAGGCATCACCTGTTTCTAAGTACTTTTTGAAGTTCACCCATATAACTTTATCACCTTCTGCAGATGGGCGAACTATCCTGACCTTAGACAACTTAGCATCTTCTCTTGGTCCTCCCGCTAAGGCTAACAAGCTTAGGAAATCGGTGTCGTCTGGCACAACATAGAGCCCCGGTTTGTAAACCTGCCCCAATATATAAGTGTTCATCTTCAGTTTTTCAACACCAGAGCGAATACCATCATAGGTATAGGCTGAGATGCTAGTAGAAGGGGTGAATCCAATGGTCCCCTGACAGAATAAAGACACGGTAAACCCCATCAACAGGAGTGCAAGCAATATCCTCTTCACAATATCCTCTTATTCATTTTATGTTAAAATCTGTGCTTTGCTGTAATAGTCAAGCTAAATCTGTATTCATGGCATTAACTCTGATATCCAGCTAGATATAGTTAGCTTTTTTTCATTACTCTATTGGATGATGAACACTCTTTCTTGTGACTCCGAACCCATCTTAATATTGTATCCGAAATCTTCATCAAAGGCATCTACTCGCCATCGAATCACATCACCTGGATTAACTTCAAGATTTGCCGGAACAGCAACTTCATAAGTATCCTCTGGTACAGCTATGAAAATGTCTTGGTGATACAACAATTGGTTCTCTTCATTCCATAACAGCACACGGAAAGAGCTTGCGCCAACTCCGTCTGATGTCCATCGTAGTTTCAGATTGAACAGAGGCACTATCTGGTTGTTTGCAGGATAATCAAGTAAGCACTTAGATAGTAGTGCATATGAAACTGTGTCGGACACGCTGTAATTGCCGCTTGAATCATATAGGTGGATGAAGTATGAGTACCACACGCGCTCTTGAAGTGAATTGTCAGTATCAAGATATTGTCTAGCTGATGCTGTTACATTCGATGCAATTTCCACAGGTTCTGCGTTGTGATTTGAGAACCTGAAAACCTTCACGTGGCTCAAGTCCGTATCGATGAATGGTTCCCATGGTATCTTAATGAAGTTACCCTCAGAAACAGTGTCTATACCATTGTTATCGTCATTTAAGGTAATGCTCAAACCATTCCACGTTACAGGAGAGTCTCCCGTATCTCCCAGATGGGGTCTCAGGATGGGTCTAGCCGGGGGTTCTGAATCGGTGCCCAAAGGGTCGTCTCCTGAGCATGATAACATGCTCAGTATTATCAGACTCATGATAAGGTACAAAGCTAATCTCATAATTGCTCCTAAAACTGAACTCTTAAACCTAAACGATTGGTTATGCCTACTGGATTGGTGATTAGTGCATAATCAAGCATAACGCCATAGAGCTTAACTGACGCTCCACAAGTATAATTGCTATCATAGTATCCAGCGCGAATGCTTCCCTTACCGTCATAATCCCAATCCAATCCATAATGTTGTGTTCCACCATACACATAGTCGGTATCATAGGCTAAAGTTACGCTGGACTTCAAGGCTTTTATTGGCTGTACCAAAGCCACACCCACTTTGGTATTGAACAATACTTCGTCTTTAATTTCACTGGGGGTATTCCAACCGATG
>DIMZ01000113.1:12863-13924 GCA_002425825.1 Cloacimonetes bacterium UBA5553
TTGAATATCTTGGAAGTTCACGCCAAAATGTAGATCACCAAAGTACTCCTGATCGAATATCACTGCCAAATCCGTTTTGGCTTTAAAACCAAAATCGAGCCCTGTACCAGTTCCCATCTTGTCTGTAATAGATCTCTTAATAAGCTTGATGGTGCCACCAAAACTGAAATCGAAGGGGACTTCAAAGAAGNNTGCATAGTGAATATTCTTGGCAAAGGCAAACTGATACAAATCGTCACGACTGTTGAAAGTGCCATCAGGCACTCCGGGTAAATGGTAGAGGCTATTGTTGATGCGCTGGTCAACATTCGTACCAATCAAATACTTCTCACTAAAGTGAGGTATATCGCTAACCGAAAGGCGAGTAACACTGAAACCGATGGACACTTGATTTGGCAAAGGCTGCACGAAGGCTATATGGTCATATGCTGCAAGCCCTTTGTACAAAAACGCATGCATCGCTGAGAGTTCTGTTTCTCGAATGTGACTGATTCCAGCAGAATTCCAATAAATTGCTGAGCCGTCATCAGCTAGTGCTGCAAATGCTCCTCCCATACCCAATGCTCGAACTCCTGCTCCAATCATCATAAAGTCTACTGCATACCTGCCTGCAAAGAGGGGAGCAATACCAACTAACAGGGTTAGCATTGAAACGACAGTTTTTATCTTTTTCATTTTCATTACTCCATTACTTCAAGATAGCCATCTTCATGGTTTTCTCAATCTTTTTATCACCTTTTTTGGCGATTATCCGATAGAAGTACACACCATTTGCCAACGAGTAACCTTGCTCATCCTTACAGTCCCATCCGTAAAGAGTTCGCGGATACTCATGATAGCCTACTCCAATTGGCAGGTTATGAAATGTTTTTACCAGTCTGCCACTAACAGTAAACACTTTTATAGTTACTTCATCAGCTCCGTCAGTTAGTACATAGGTAAAGCGAGTCCTCCCGTCATTCTTGGGTTCCTCTGCTCTACCCAATACTGGATTGGGATAATTAGCTACATTTACGACATCAAAGGTATCATTCACGATAAACTGAATATCTCGAGTATTG
>DIMZ01000113.1:13942-14093 GCA_002425825.1 Cloacimonetes bacterium UBA5553
CTTTCAGTTCATGATTGCCTCTGCCTAAAGCTAACTGATACTTTATGGGTACGCGGTTTATATTCTCTCTGTTCACTGAGATAACGAATGCCTCAGGCTGGATTTGAACGCCATTCATGTATAGCCTTATTGCGTCGTCTATCACGTCAAT
>DIMZ01000113.1:14106-16386 GCA_002425825.1 Cloacimonetes bacterium UBA5553
CGTCAGATAGCAATAGAGATATTACTCCGTTACCAGCTATGTAACCACCCACGGTGAATTCTTGATCTTGAACATTCACGTCGATAGTTGGCCCTTTTATGTCAGTATTTCTAAACAGAGCATATACACCAGGTTTTTCAACTTCGATGGTAACAGTGTTCTGGGCAGTGTTAATGTGGCCACCCCTCAGCACCCATTTTTTAAACTCATCGTTGTAGCGATATATCTTGTATGTGTTTCCATTCTCCAAAGCCTGTGTGTTCTCATCTGTTGGATGATAGAAGAATGTAAGCTGAACTCTGTGGTTATCTTTGAACATTCCATTAGCATCAAGTAGGCTTGAGTCAAATACCTTCAGTTCATATGGTACCGAATTCTGATTCGCAGACATTGGCTCAAGGGTTCGCATCAGAATCTCTTTTATATCAGGTTGTTGTAGATACTCTCTAGGGCTTAGAGCTTCGAGAGAGAATAAAGCAGAACTTGATGCAGGCACAACACCGGCTGGTATGCTGCATAAAAGATTAGTATCGATACTGCTAAAAGTGCTTCCAGCACTACTAACACTGTGATAGTTTAAAGGAACTATAAAATCTATATAGTTCGTTGCATCATTAACGAATTGGTCGTAGGGGCTCCACTCCTGGTTTACATTGCTGCTATCTACTCTAGCTTGAATCTTAAGGTTTGCTTGATTCAGGTTGGGCAAAGCAAAATAGTCCCACCTCTCCTGCCCTATCAATAGAGGCAAAAAGGTCTGCTTAGAGAAGAATGTCATATTGCTAAAAGTTGTGGCAGGTTGCCCGTAGTAAAGGCTCATACTTGTTTCTACAGAAGTTGCATTCCCAACGTTTGTACTTAGTACCTTCACAGAAAGGTTTTGACCTTGTTGAACGAGCTGAATATCCTTTAACAAAAGTTCCGGGCCGCGAACAGTATAGGTGCTAAGGAATGACTCAACATTGCCAGATGCAGTGTTCATTAGGTACTTCACTGAGATGTCCTTACCTGTTCTACGAGGTGCATATCTAGTGCTGCTAACATATATCGTGCTGTCCGAAGCAGACTTCTGCATGGGAATACTAACCCACAAACTGTCCATTCTTACCCTGCATGTAAGGGAGTTTACTGCTACTGAGCTGAATACTTTTGCAGAGAAAGAAACCGAGTCTCTCCATGTAGGTTCTGTTGGCACGGTTGCCAAATGCATAACATTGGGCTTACCCACGCTGTATTGAGACCTGCCAATGTACTCATCTGTAGCCGAATAACCTGCTACATATATCTTGTGAGTATAATTCGTAGCATTCGAACTGGGATTATTCCACTCGGCAGTGAAACTACCATTTATAACTGGTCTATCAACAGGTATATTTACTACCTTCTCGGTATCCTTTGTTACATACAATCTTGCGAAGTTAACCGAAGGAGGAAACTGGGCGTTCACTCGCAATGTTTCACTTGGAGATAAAGTATGATTCTCCGCACTCACCGGAATATTGGTAATTGGGTTTCTAAAGCTTATCACCGGATCACCTAAATATACAGCACCGTTGGTTAAGGCAAACTGAGCTTGTTTTGATGTAGTAACCGTATAGAACTTTGCCAACGTATAAACCCATGCATCACCAACCGTTGCGAAATCCCGGTTCAATAGAGCATCGGTGTAAGCCAATCCCCAGTCGAGGTCTTGAATCAAGTATCCTAGTCCCGAGAACCCCACAGAGCCAATAGCACCTTTCCCAGGAAGCATCACAAAGGCTTCACTAATAGAGGACATTCCATTTGTATCGAATGCTGATGCATAACACGCAAGCGAAACAACAATCGGGTAGGCAGTATTATTCAATGTAGCCACATCATTAAAGCCAAACAAGTTATAATCTGCCCAAACACGACCACCACCATGCCCCATAAACTGCAAGTATTTAGTACCGCTAGTAAAAGCGTCTTTTAGAGCTGATGCACCACCGAAGTAGTCTGAGCTGACAGTTTGAGTATTAGTATAAATCCTGCTAACTCGATAGTCGGCGCTAATTGACTTCCTTCTAATAATCTCAGATTGCTGCGCAAAAACATCATCTGGATCGCTAATTTTTCCACCAGCGGTTAAGGTAACATGGCTATTCCACAGCTTTGAAGTTTGAGGGTTTGTATGATATGAGGTAGCCTTTCCAGCATAGTCCAGTATCTGCTGCTCTGTCCACACATTGATTCTGGATATTGCAATATCTGGTAAGGGATCATCTCCAACGATACATGCATACCAGTTATCACTTG
>DIMZ01000113.1:16394-24365 GCA_002425825.1 Cloacimonetes bacterium UBA5553
TGGCACCATGCTTAAATGTCCATAATTTCTTTACGGGTATCTTGTTAAACGTACGAGCAGGACTGTCGTCTCGTGTATCTTCCACGCCTTCGCCCAATAACAACACGTGGCTAAGCTGAGGTTCAGTCCAGTTATTGTACGCATATCGAATGAAGTCTTTGATGGCTTCAGCACTTACAATGCCTGCGTTGAATTCATCGTATATGTCTTGAACATCTACAACCTTAACCGTGTGCCCTTTACTCTCCCAATTAGCCTTTAACTGATTGGTACCTTCTGCATTTATAAACTCCCGAACAGTAACAACCATTACATTACCGGCATTATTGGGGTTCTTCAAATCACTGGGAATGTTTAGCCGTGCAAACTTAGGTGTTTTCTTCTGTTCTTCTGTTAATGCGATATATTTCACACTACTGGAATACACACTGTCTTGCAAGGTAACTGACCAGGGTGCCCCACCATTTATGTTGAATGGCTCTATCTGCATGTTATTAAATATACTTGAGCCGATCTTATACACCGATACATTGGGATTTGAAAACCCGCTAACTTCAAACTGCATAAGGTTATTACTTGAAGTTGAGGGCTTACTGAACTTTATGTAGTCAGTATCCGTCCTATACTCACGCCAATATGTTATAGTTGCATAATCCAGCATAATCTGCTCTTTATCAGTCATCACAGTGTTGCCGGATAAGCTGATATAGAAATTGTTGGTTCCATGTCTTAAGAATGAATTTGGAATCGGGCTGGAATTATTGAATACTTTCTCGGACTGATTCTTCCAAGTATGGGTGTTTATCATAGCTGAGTTTAGGCGCACTGTAGCTTCATGATCAAATTGATTAGCTCCAAGAGTGCCCGGGTAATAGGTAAGCCCCATTAGCGATACTTTTGCTGAAGCATACCTGATGTTCGAATCCTTTGGATATTGCAGCTCAACAGGTATGATGTCCAGATTGGGAGCATTTATCTTTTTCCAAAACCAGATGTCTTCTCTGTAAAAATCGTTATTCTGATTCCATCCATTACCTAGTTTATCGCTTACTAATTGCTTTTCAAAATGCACTGTTTCCTCGTAAGCATCCGGCTTAGAACTAAGGGGGACTGTTGATACCACTAAACCGCCATTCTCCACCACCAATCTAGCACCAAATCGGTCAATAAGCTTTAATGTATAGACATTTTCAGATGTGTAGTCATCCATATAGCCATCATCGCCATAATGCCGATCGCCATAGAACTCAAAGTAATCAGTTGGGTCAAATCTCCCGTCGTTTTCGCCATGGAAATGAATTGGCACCTGACCATATTCATCACTTAGCTCCAGATAACGGGGGTCAACACTCGCAGGAGTCCAGTTCGTAGTTATCTGTAATGAATCTGCCATCAGGGTTATCAAACCCATTAGGTACTGATAGCTTATCTTATATATGCCTTCGGTGTCGATAATTAACTGTATCTCATTTACACCCGAAATCCCGCTTTTCGGAGCTTCGTAGCTATTGTCTCTTTGTTTTTCCAGTCTCCAAGCTTTTGAGCTTGCTTCATTAATAAAGAAACTGCTATTGCTGCTATCGAGTGGGTTCGCTTTCGCCTGCCAGTTTCTGGTAGCCGCCTTGCTCCCATGAATCACCACACGAATGCTAATCTCATCATGCACGGTCAACAGCTTACTCTTTGCCCTATATTGGAATGGGCTGATAATCAGCGGTATAAACTTCCTATTTCCAATAAATGCAGCATCACCTTTCTTAGCCAATTGAATGGGGATTAATTCATCGTTGTTATAAGCACGTAAATCGGCTTCACGAAAGTATATTGGTTCTTCATTGTCCAATCTCATTGCCACCGAAGGCTGTAGATTCACGTTCGTGAAGGTATTGCTCTGGCTGGATTCAATTATAATGCTATAGTCTCCATCTACAGGAACTGCAATCGCAGTAGAAAACACCAGCAGTTCCGGATGGTTTTCGTCTCCACTTACTGATCCATCTTCACATACAATCTTTTGCCACTTTACACCTTTTACTACAGCATCTTCTATTGTATATGCTGGCATTTTGAACTTAATCTGCAATGCATCCTGGCTTTCTTGAACCAATTGAATGGGAGCTGCCATCAGCAAAAGCGGTATCAGCAGTATTAATGTGCTAAGGTAATAACGCATAAATCTATATCTCCAGTATTAGAGGTAATTGTTTCTCAAACCTATATCACTTCGATAACAGGCATTCTCGAATTCGATGTTTTTAAGGTGTGCATAAGCCTTATCGCGAGCAGAGACTAGGCTGTCTCCTATCCCTACGATACACAAAACCCGGCCTCCGGCAGTAACTAATCCATGCTCACTTGCTGCCACTCCCGAGTAATATATCCCTTCTTTATCTAACTCAGACATTAGTATTGGATATCCCTTCTCAAAGCTTCCGGGATAACCTTTAGAAGCCATAACCACGCCAACCGCGGTTGCCTTCTTGAATTGAAGCTTCATTTCACTAATGTTTCCATATATCATTGCCGTACATACATCCACGAAGTCCGTTTCAATCAAAGGCAACAGCACTTCAGCTTCGGGATCGCCCAAACGGCAATTAAATTCAATTACTTTTGGACCTTCTTTTGTTATCATTAATCCGCAATACAATATCCCTTTATATGGAGCTCCGTTGCTTTTCATTATTTTCAGTACCGGTCTGATGATTTCATCTTCTATCTGTTTACGATATACTTCAGCTTCGGGAACCGGGCAAAATGCTCCCATCCCGCCAGTGTTTGGCCCTTTGTCATTATCATATATCTGTTTATGATCCTGAGCAAATAGCGTGCTTTGAAATTCTTCGCCATCGCAAAACGCAAAGAGGGATACTTCCCATCCAGACAAATACTCTTCTATCACCGCTCCTACATTGTTCAGCTTACCTTCACTGCCAAATATATCACTAATAGCAGCCAGGGCTTCACTGCTGCTAAAAGCAACTGTAACCCCTTTGCCAGCTGCCAGTCCATCAGCTTTTATCACCACCGGCAGAGCGAAGCCCGAGAGTGCATCAAAAGCTTCTTTTAACGTGAATGCCTTGAAATATTTAGCAGTAGGGATTCCAGCTTTATTCATAAGGTCTTTGGCAAACATCTTGCTGGTTTCCAGCATGGCTGCTTGCTTACTGGGTGCCAAAACAGCCAATCCGGCTGCTTCCAAATAATCGGACAAACCCTCAGCAATTGCTTGCTCAGGGCCAATAAATACCATGTGGATATCTTCAGATTTGCAGAAATGTAGAATTGATGGATGATCTGGTAATGATATGCATTTATACTGTCTTGCTATTCCGGCATTCCCGGGGCAGACATACACCTGCGTTACTTGTTCGCTTCTGGCAAAACACTCTGCCACAGCATGCTCTCGACCACCACCACCAACAATAAGTATCTTCAATTATTCCTGNNCCTTCCTTGAAGTTCTTTAATCAGTTCCAGCATAGCGAATTCCGCTGCTTTGAATCGAATGGAATCCCTATTGCCATTAAAGATTTGCTGTAAAGACCAAAACTTATTGCCAACTTGGTAGCCAAAATAAACAAACCCTACCGGTTTCTCAGATGTTCCACCATCCGGACCGGCTATACCGGACACCGATATCGCTATCTTAGAATCTGTCAAATCTTTTATTCCCCTAGCCATTTCCAATACGCATGCTTCACTAACCGCTCCAGCGGTCTCAAGTGTCTCTGTTCTAACGCCTAATACATTATGTTTCATTTCGTTAGAGTAAGTTACCACTCCGCCAACAAAGTTNNGGAGGCACCAGGGATATCGCTTAGCATCATTTGCACCATTCCACCCGTGCAGGACTCGGCTAAAGATACTGTGTAATTTCTTTCTTCCAAAAGCTTTAGCAGCACCATTGCCGGACTTTGCTCATCATAACCCCACACATAGCTGCCAATAACTCTTTCTGCTTGTGCAACAGCTTCTTCCACCCCTCTTGCGTCACTTCCGTAAAACCGCATATCTACTCTACCGGTTTGTGGAAGCCACGCAACAGATACATTTTTGGGGAGCGTAGTTATTGGGTACAATTCTGCAAGTCCAGACTCCGAAATACCGTGAGTGTGAATAGTACGAACGTGTATCGGTTGAGCATCGGCATATTTATCTTTAATAATTGACTCAATATGAGTATCGAATATGTGCTTCATCTCGGCTGGAACGCCTTGCAGGGCAAAGAAAAGCTTATCTCCTGATGCATAGCACAAACCGGGAGCAGTGCCCAAATCGTTCTTCAAAGCTACAAAGCCATCTGGAACCATCGCCTGTCCACGGTTTATGTCAGGAATGGCTTTGTTTCTACGCGAGAACAAAGCCTGCACATGGCTCCACACCTCTTCATCAAAATGCAGTTCCTTACCAAAGAAGCGTGCAATACTGGCTTTGGACAAGTCGTCGTCAGTAGGGCCTAAGCCTCCGGTACAAATAACAATGCTATACTTTCCCCAGGTAGCCGCCAAGGCTTGTTGAATTGCCTCAGGATTGTCCTGAATGGTTACAGCATACTCCACTGGTATCCCAAGCTGTGCAAGCTGCGAACCCAGATACATCATGTTTGTATTCAGGGTTTTTCCCAGCAGGAGCTCGTTGCCGATGCTAATGACAGCTGCGTTCATAAATCAATAGGCTTTGGCGAATATCACTCTTTTATTAGATGGCTTTCCGCAACATATACATGTGCCCGCTTCTTCTTTAGCGTCAAAAGGTATGCAACGGATGCTTACTCTCAGGTCGTTCTTTATAGCCTCTTCGCACTCACTGCTTCCACACCAATGCGAATTCGCAAAACCTCCGTGAATCTCGGGCTGACCCGAATTCTTAGGGCTAAAATACTTATAAAAATCATCCTTAGTGTCTATATCGATGGTATTAGCCTGCCGGAAGTCCATTGCCCGCTGATAGTAAGCCTCCTGCATCCTGGGCAGTGTGCTTACAATGTAATCTGCTAAGTTGCTAACCTCTACAGACTCCTTATCCCTGGGTTCCAAATCCCTTCTGGCTACCATCACAGTGTTTTGAGCAATGTCTCTGGGGCCAATCTCGATGCGTAAGGGAATACCCTTTTTTATCCAATACCAGTTGCGTTCACTGGAGGTTAAATCCCGGTCGTCCAGCTCTGTATAAATCTTTACCCCGTCAAAGCTAAGCTGCTTTAGACTTGCTTCCAAATCCTTGGCAAAGCCCATAACCTGTTCGTGTTCTTCTTCGCTTCTATAAATGGGAATAATCACTACATGTGAAGGTGCAATCTTAGGCGGCAGCACCAATCCATTATCATCGCTGTGCGCCATTATTAAGGCACCGATTAATCTGGTGGATACTCCCCAGGAGGTTGTCCAGGCATACTCAAAATCACCGCTTCGGCTTTGGTATCTAATGCCGGAAGACTTGGCAAAGTTCTGCCCCAAAAAGTGTGAAGTTCCGGCTTGAAGTGCCTTTTTATCCTGCATCATGGCTTCTATGCAAAAAGTGGTAACTGCACCGGGAAACGTCTCCGATTCTGTTTTCTCACCCTGAATAACGGGTATGGCAAGGAAGTCTTTGGCAAAGGTGGCATAAACTTCCAGCATCTTCTTGGTTTCTTCCATGGCTTCCGCTTCTGTTTCGTGAACTGTATGCCCTTCCTGCCAAAGGAATTCGGCTGTTCTAAGGAATAACCGGGTACGCATTTCCCATCTGACTATATTAGCCCATTGGTTTATCAGCAAGGGCAAGTCCCGATAAGACGACACCCATTTGGCAAATGATGCACCGATTATTGTTTCACTGGTGGGACGAACAATATAGGGCTCGGTAAGCTCACCGGCTACTTTCAGTCCGCCCTTGCCGTCGTTTTCCAGCCTGCTGTGAGTAACAATCGCACATTCTTTGGCAAAGCCTTCCACGTGCTCGGCTTCTTTTTCGAAATAGCTTTTGGGAATAAAGATGGGAAAGTAAGCATTTCTATGACCAGTTTCGCGAAACATCACGTCTAATGAGCGTTGAATATTTTCCCATATTGCATAGCCCCATGGCTTTATTACCATGCAACCACGCACATCGCTATTCTCTGCCAAATCTGCGGCTTTTATNNTTATCACTTGCTGATACCATTCAGCATAGTTATTCTCTCTAATCGGCACTATCGCCGTCTGCTTGTTCTTACTCACATTATCTCCATAAATTACAGTATATTAAGTATTAGTTTACCCGATGCCGCATTGTAAGCTTTTCCTCGCCGGTAAACACAGCACCACGCCAATATACCAAATCTCTTATCAGCCCTATATTGTCAATGCCAAAGTAGCAGTCTCGCCTCCTCCGTTTTATGTTTCAAAGCGAATTGAGTAAGCGGAAGAGAGAGCGAAACACGTGCAGGTGCGCTGAAGTTCTGGAGTGCTGGTGGGGGTAAAGCTAAGTCTGGAGTCGATGTTACCTCGTATTGTTCAGTCATATTGCTATTTTAGCGGTGGCATGGACTCCAGATGTGTAAACAGCAGGGAAGCCTATAGAATAATCAGTCTAAGACCTTATGTGTAAGGTGCTTACCAATGCCATTAAATTTCGTAGTAAAGTAGCATTCCAATGCTACTAAGCATAAGTTGTAACAGATCGGAGGTTTGAAAACCTCCGTTACGGCGTAATTTCCATTCCGATTCATTGAAAAGTATACTTTTTAGTAAGGCTTAGATTGTATGTCACTAATAGAAAGACAACAAACACAGTGTATAAAGCAATCGTAGCATGGCGGTTTAATCACCATGCTACGATTGAATATTGCTAATTAGTTAGTTTACAGGGTTTCGATGTTTTTTAGGGGTTTGGGTGCGGTTGCCACGCTGATGCCTTCCAGGGTTACATAGCCAATGGTGGGGCTTCCGCTGGGTTTGCCTTTAGCTTGCCGATTTGTGCCTCACAGCTTAGCAATTTGTATAACATCGTGGAGCTGGACATTATAATGATCTTGCCCGCATCGAGGATTGTGATACTGAGCTTGCCACCCTTGCCGATTACCTGAAAAGCAGCATCACCAGTCACAAACATTTACGCTATGTAAACAATCTCGACCGTGAACTATACCTGCTTATCTACCGCAGCGTGCAAGCTCTGTATAGGGCAATTGAACCCCAACACCCCGAACTCGTTCAGTTCTTGAAACTACATATGGTGATTGGCGTAAAATGCTATTGGAGCGAGGAACCCATCCATCCCAAAGCCAACTCCAAACACAAATAAGCCAATATGTAAGTCACCCCCGTGGGGTCTAGTGCCCTTCGGGGGTGAATCGTATTGTCTATTATGTCGCCCTAAGGGGATAAGCTGTTCTCTGCGTGCATACGATTGTTGGGAGTGCCATAGACATTACAACCTTCGTTATGAAAACTTCGAAAGCAAGCCCAATAACCGAGAAATCAATATATCAGGCATTTCTCTTCTTAGTTGGTAGGGGCAACAAACTCCATCTATCAAAGATTTGTTTTAAACCAGTAGAACTACCACCCTGAAAGAACTTACCTTCTTTGAGTCCAGCGAGCCTTTTAGCGAATGTATTTGCGTAATCAAGTCTCCATCCGAAGTCACTGATCAACACATCTTTTATCTTGAGTGGTGAAGCCTCGGGCATGTATTTATTTATAACTCGTATTGCAGTTTTGATCCTATCATCGTCCAGTTTATGTGGATTATTGACATTTATCCTACTTGTTAGATTTGCTAAGCCCTTGTAAAGAACTTCANNTTCAGGAAATTCAACACTCCACAAGTTGCCAGATAAATAGTCGTTATGCCACTTAGTATACCACTGCTCACAATCACCCTTATTGTGTTCGACTACATACATCTCTGCATCTCCGTATAAGTTAGCATCAATACGTTCAAGTTGTTCTGGAAACATGTAACCACATAGTATCAAGGAGTTATCTTCGAATAAGTCACAAGAAG
>DIMZ01000143.1:0-1727 GCA_002425825.1 Cloacimonetes bacterium UBA5553
ACGCCAGCACCCCAGAACTCCAGCACGCCAGCACGTCTGCACCCCTCCCCTTCCGAGGCCGTAAACCGCAAGAATATGGCATTAGCAAAAGCATTGACAAAAAATGGGCTTTCAGCATTGTGCTCGTTAGTGAAAAAATGGAGAAATGATGGATAATCGGATATATGAATACGTGAGTGTATTCATCATGGCTTGGCTATTTGTATATGGCTTAACGCCATTTATAATACGCATGGCAAATGCGCTGAACTTTGTGGACAAACCGGAAGCGCGCAAGATGCACCTGAAATCCGTGCCACTATTAGGCGGCCTTAGCGTAGCCATAGGCTTCATACTTCTATGTGTTTACGACGTTAGCATTTCCCCCGGCCGATATATGGATCGTCCCATGTTGGGCTACCTGCTGGGGACTGTGCTGATAGTGATGATTGGCTTGATAGACGACAGGCGGGGTATGCGTCCGATGATTAAGATGATTGGGCAATTTACGGTAAGTCTGGTATTTATCCTTAGCAATTTTAGTTTGGGTGAGCTGAAGCTGATGTTTGGCAGCATCTATATTACGCTGCCGCTATTGGTGCTATGGATGGTGGGGCTAATGAATGCACTTAACTTTTTAGATAATATGGATGGTATAATAAGTGGCATGGCGGGCATATTGGGGCTGGGCTTTTTTGCTTTTGCGCTTACCAACACCACTCAGGCAAATCAAGATGCTATGGCTTTGATGGCGCTTATTTCTTTAAGCTTTGCCGGCTCTACCTTTGGCTTTTTGCCGTATAATTTTAATCCCGCCCGCATCTTTTTGGGAGATGCCGGCAGCATGTTCATCGGATATTTCTTATCCTCCATGGGGATACTAATGGCGCAGCATGCCGGAAATCGTTATAATGATAAGTTTTTTTATCTGATGCCCGTGTTGCTGCTGTCCTATGCTATATTTGATATCTCGCTGGTAAGCTTTACTCGCAAGCGGGATGGCAGACACGTGATGCAGGGGGGTAAAGATCACAGCACCCACAGGATAAATAACGTGCTTGGGTCTGTTAAGGTTACTGCATCCATTATCTACACTATTAATGTGCTAATCGTGCTTACTTCGATTATCATATTCCGTATAGGCAACCGTCAGCTGCTAATGATTAGCACCTCCTTATTCGCTGTATTCTTTATGGTGTTTGGCAGAAAGCTGGATCAGGTGCCCATTGTAGTTCCCGACAATCAAAAAAAGCAGAAGGTGTAATATGGAAGTTACCATTCTGGGTTCTGGTTCCGGCTTGCCGGAAGTGGACAAGCATCACTCCGGGTTACTGGTAAAAACCAAGGAGCAGCATATCCTGATAGACTGCGGAGACGGCTGTAGCAAAAGGCTGTTGCAGCACAGCATAAAACCGGATGATTTGGATGCCATTATGATTACTCACTACCATCCCGATCATGTCAGCGGCCTATTTTTAGTGCTGCAAATGCTGTATTTGGCAGGTAGAACCAAGCAATTGATGCTGTTCTTGCCCGAGCGACCATCGGTGGTGATGGATATCCTGCATATCATGTACACCTTTGTGGAGAAATTCGGTTTCAAGCTGCTGGTGTTGGACATGGAACAAAGCGAGCTGTATCTTGATAATGTTTATACGGCAAGCACAGATCATCTATTCGGCTATGCCAGCCTGATAAAGGAACACTCTTTGCTGAATCAAATGAAATCGTGGTCTGTGAAGATTAGC
>DIMZ01000143.1:1762-1911 GCA_002425825.1 Cloacimonetes bacterium UBA5553
GAAGGAGACATGGTGTTTAGCAGCGACATCGCCAGCACGGATTGCATTGCCGACTTTATTCGTGATGCCCACACCCTTATTGTGGATGCCGGTCACCCTGCGGCGGAGCAGATTATTAAGCTGAAATACTGCAATATAAAGCGGATAAT
>DIMZ01000143.1:1968-6065 GCA_002425825.1 Cloacimonetes bacterium UBA5553
TATCACGGTATATCTGCAGAGCTCCAGGATAGAATGCAGGAACTTGATGAAACGCTGTTTGAACTTGCAAAGGAAGACGTAACATATAGTGTATAGCATTGTTAGAAACACCTGTCTGGCTGTATGCCTGCTTATATCATTGCTGCTACTATTGGGCGGCTGCGAAGTGAATCGCCTGAAGAGTGCTGAAGAGCTATATGCTCAAAAACGTTATGCTGCCTCCATAGGTGAGCTGGACGTCTTGATTGAGAATGGCAACAATGGAGCATTGGTTACCCGCGCTGAGCTTTTGCGTTCCAACAGCTACTTTGCTCTGGGAGAAGCAGCAGAAGAGAGAAAAAACCTGCCTTTGGCAATCCGTTTTTACAAGCTATCCAATTCTGATGGTGCAGATTTGCGCCTGGCGGAATTGTATATGCAGCTTAGTGCCCAAGCCTTTCGAAATGGAGAGCCGGACATCGGCAAAGCCTTTTTGGATGCCATTATCCGCGAAGCTCCATCCAGCCCAAGAATACCTGAGGTGCTATACCGGAGAATAAGCTATCGTCTGGATGTGGACAAGAATCAGGATGCCGCATGGAAAGATTATATGCTGCTCTACGACAGCCAGCCCAACAATCCGTTCGAGATTCAAGCAAGAAGCATAGCTACTCGCTTTATCCCTGGTAAGCTGGAATATGCAGGAGTGCTGGCAAACCAGGGCTACCATACAGAGGCTCTTAATATACTATTCGAGATTGCCAAGTATCCGGTGGCAGATATATCTGTATTGAACAAGCAGATATCCGATGTTTATCAACAGCAGGCAGAGCTGTTTTTAGAAGACCAGAATTATAGTGAAGCCGACCGCCTGTTTCGCATAGCCATGCAGTATTATCCCGAGAAAGATAAGCAGATACAAAAGCGTTTGGAAGCCATTACTTCGCTGTATGTAAGCAAGGGTAATAGCCTTTTGGAAGCTGGGGACTTTGCCAACGCTTTGGTGCATTATAGAAAGACTTTTGATATTATCCCGGATTATCAGCCCGCTTTGGATGCTATAAACAGACTGCTTACCAGGCAGGAGAACATCCGCCGGGCTGCAGAAACCTCCCTTGAGGGAGACAAGCTGGAAGCCGCTGGCAGGATACAGGATGCACTGAAGGCGTATAATACTGCTTATTCACTTGATGCCAAACCGGAGTATAGGGCAAAGGCAATTCAGATGCAAAACCTGATTGACGCTTCCACAAACCCACTTCTGCTGGTAAGACGCATAATAGACGAATACAAAGGTGGATTGCTGGTTAACCGGATAAAGAACCAGAAGCAAGATATGCTGAAACGCTATAAAGCTTCCGAGATACGCGATAGCGGCTGGAAGATACTTCTGTCCACCGGACAACATAAGTATGAAGTTCGATACGACCTGATGGCCGCAAATGAAACTTATCTATATCTTTGGCAGGTTAACCTGCGCGATAAAAGCATTATCCCACTTAACAAGCTATCGGAGGCAATGTTGAAATGAGATTAGTAATAAAAGCCACAAGAGCACGTATCCATTTCTTTTGCCTGCTGCTTGCTTTCAGTTGCCTAACGCCGTTATTTGAACAGGGATTTGACATTCAGGCATTTTCCGACAGTACCAAGTATGGATGGAGCAATTATGAAAGCAGATTTGAGTATCGGGATAAGCTGAAGTCACGTCAAGACCTGCTTCAGATATACGAATTGGAAGCCATTCCCCTTAGGGCTAACATAGTAAAATCTGCCATCATCCCCGGGTGGGGTCAGTTTGCCGGCAAGGCAAGCACCAAAGGAACCCTGATCCTTAGTGCAGAATTGGTGTTGATTGGCACCTCGCTGTATTTCTGGGACAGGGCAATGTCTAACTACCGGCTGTATGAACAAGCTACTCAGGTAGAAGACATCCAGTATTATTACAAGGAAGCTCAAAGTCCACATCAGTATTCACAGATTATGCTGGGCTTTGCTGCCATTGTTTGGGTGTACAACGTATTTGATGCCATTCAAACTACACAGATGTATAATTCTAACCTATGGAAAGAGATTGTTGAAAGGCAGAAAAGCAACACAATTCAAGTATCTCCCAACGGTATAGAAGTGAGGTTTTAGCATAGTGGAACACAAAAAGATTAATAGTCTGAAGCGCGGTGGTAGAATAATAGTGGTAATTACCATGCTGCTTACATCGTTGGTTCTGGGTTCCTGCGGTTTAAAGCGCAACAACCCACTTGATCCACTGGGCAATACCAGTATTATACCTCCCGATCCTGTAAATGGCATAACTGTTACGCCATCTGTAACCAATGCCAGTGTAAAAAGCGTAACCGTGCGCTGGAGAGCCAATAACTCGGAGAACACCACAGGATACTACATCTATCGCGGAATGGGCTATTATTCTGCCTTTAGTATAGTTGGCGAAACCCAAGACAGCATTTACGTGCATACAGGGCCAACTGTAAGGCCCGGAGTGGAATACTATTACAAGGTGTCTGCATTCAAAACCTATCCCCAGGGAAAGCTGGAGGGTAGAAGATCAGATCCCAAATGGGTATATATCCCGTTTTAATTGCTGATGGCTTTTTTAGACTATCAAAGCGAGCTGAATGAGCGTCAGTTAGACGTTGTTACCGATACCGAACATCCCATTTTGGTATTGGCAGGTGCCGGCTCGGGAAAAACCAAGTCTATCATCTTTCGTGCTGCCTACATAATCCGTGAGCTTCAGGTACCACCCTGGAAGTTGCTTATCGTTACATTTACAAACAAAGCAGCAAGAGAACTTCAGGATAGGCTTGAAAACCTGCTAAAAATACCCATGCGTTCGTTGTGGGTAGGCACTTTTCACTCCATCTGCTCGCGTATCCTGCGTTTTGAATCGGCTCATCTACCTTTTAACTCAAACTTTTCCATATACGATGATGATGCCCAGAAATCAATGCTAAAAAAGCTGTATAAAGAGCACCGATATGATGCACAGAAGATGCCTATCCCACGTGTGTTAAGCAGAATAGGCAGGTATAAAAACAAGCTGATGCTCCCGGAGGATTTGCTGGACTTAGCCGCAAATGAAGACAGAGAATTCAATAGCTTTTTGGGCATATACCGCCTGTATCAACAGCAACTGCTGCTAAATCAGGCCATGGACTTTGATGACATATTGCTGTTCACTGCCAAGCTGTTGCAGAGCAATGCCACAGTAAGAGAGAACTACCGAAACCAGTTTCAGTACGTGATGATAGACGAATATCAGGATACCAACCAGGCGCAGTTTGAGATTATCCATCAGATAGCCGGTGGTCACCAGCGAGTGTGTGTGGTTGGTGATGATGATCAGGCTATATATAGCTTTCGAGGAGCCACGCTGCGCAATATTCTGGAGTTTGAGCGTGATTACAGCGCGGTTCGCAGCATCAGGCTAGAGCAAAACTACCGCAGCACAGGCAACATTCTTGCCCTTGCCAATGCCGTAATAATGCACAACCGTAGGCGTCACTCCAAGCAACTTTGGAGCGAGCTTCCCGAGGGCAGCAAACCTAAACTGATTACCTATGAAAACGAAAATCAGGAAGCCGAACGGGTTACAATCCGTGTACAAGAGCTAATGAAACAAGGCATTCCCCTAAAGCAAATTGCCATTCTTTATCGCACCAATGCCCAATCCCGTGTATTCGAAAGCGCACTAATGCAAGCCCGTGTTCCATACAGCATTGTTGGGAGCTTACATTTCTATCAACGTAAAGAGATTAAAGACCTTTTGGGCTATCTGGCATGTATCTGTAATACTGCCGACAATGAGAGCGTGCTTCGTATAGTTAATGAGCCTCCTCGGGGAATAGGGCAAACCACTGTAAACCGCATCATCTCTTTTGCAGCAAAAACCCGCATTTCAATCTACAACGCCCTGCAGAACGTTAGTGCCATATCTGAGCTTAATTCCTCTGCCAAAAAGCGGGTAAGCGACTTTGCTTCTCAGCTGGAAAGCTGGCGCATAACGGCAGAAAAAAGCCCAGTATTAGACTTGGTGAAGCTCATTGTGGAAGAGCTGGGTTTGGTTTCCCTTTACCGTAAAAGCAGCGACCCGCGTGACA
>DIMZ01000143.1:6076-6819 GCA_002425825.1 Cloacimonetes bacterium UBA5553
GAGAACCTGATAGAATTCGTTAGCTCAGTAAGTGAATTTAGCGAAAGAGCTATGCGTGAGGAAGAAAAGACTCCGCTACTGGCAGACTTCCTGCCCTTTGGTGCCCTGCAAACCGATATGGACATGCTATCCGAAAGTGCCGATTCTTTACGGCTTATGACCCTGCACAATGCCAAGGGACTGGAATTTGAGGCAGTATTTATTGTAGGCTTGGAAGAAGAGCTATTGCCCCACCGCATGAGCATGGATAGCCGTGAAGAAATTGAAGAAGAACGGCGTCTCTTTTATGTGGGTATTACCCGTGCTAAAAGGCATCTTTTGTTAAGCAATGCTCGTTGCCGAAGGATTTATGACACGTTTTACTTTGCCAAGCCCAGTCATTTTATAGGTGAAGTAGATCCAAATCTCTTCGACCAGCCCGGTGGCGAAGCCGGCAGAGCTCCCACTCCCAGAGCAGTAAACAAGCTGCATAAAAGCTCTCGTGAAAGCCATAAGCACTATCATGTGGGGCAAAAAGTGTATCACAACGAATATGGAGTAGGCACCGTTCTAAACGTAAATGGCGAGGGAGCCGATGCCATCCTGACCATCACATTCCTAAAGGGCAAGCTTGCCAAGATTGTGGGAAGCTTTGTTACCACAGAACCATAAAGGCAGATTAGATGCTAAATTCAGTTTTATCGGGCTTACTGGATAGCTCCGAGTTTTTATCCCGGATAACCAGGCTTCCCATAGCCGGGGAA
>DIMZ01000185.1:0-405 GCA_002425825.1 Cloacimonetes bacterium UBA5553
TGTTTTATTAAGAGTAAAAGAGCCAAAGAGGAAATGAGAGATTATCAGATAAGTAAGGTATTAGATAACCAGAATGGCGTAATACAGCGATGATAATATACTATTATTGCTTATACATAGGGGTAGGATTAAACATCTTTATTTTATTTACCCACAGATAATAAACAAATAAAAGCAGAGAAAAGCAGAGGATTAGCCTATGAACAGATGAGATCGGCAACTGAAACTTTCAAATAGTGTTACCTCCTCATTCATATCATGTTAACGAGGTTCACCACAACATCTAAACCTGAAACAACCATCTACACATAGGTAAATAATACGAAGCTACCAACTTACTATTCGCACATGTAATGCGAAAGCTCAATATATAGTGGAAATATTTATACTTGACGTAAAAATCAA
>DIMZ01000185.1:422-6799 GCA_002425825.1 Cloacimonetes bacterium UBA5553
CATGAGAGCTGTTGCTTACAATATTTGAGTTTGGATTTGGCACAAGATAACTTGGTGTATTCCACTTTGCGTGGATGAAACAGAACATAGATAGTGCATCGGGATACTCCACAAAGGAGTTTCGCATGATTGTATGCATAGGCATGCTATTATCCAAGCCTGTATTGTTGACCTACATCATAGAATTTAAGGAGCAACACTATGAAAAAGTATTTGGCTATTGTCTGTATGCTTGCAGTGCTTAAGCTGCTGTTTTCAGAACTTGTACCAGAATATACAATCAGGCTGGTAGCAGAAAGATGGCTGGAATTACAAACAGGGCAGCCACGCACTGCAGCTAACTGGGTGGCTTTCCCGAATCCGATAAATCCTGTTTACTGGAGAGTAAACTGCAACCCTGGCTTTGTATATGTTTCGGCTGATAATAGTTGCATCCCATTTTTAGGATTTTGTACCCTCGGTAACTATTATGAAAACCAAGCTAACGAAGCTGCTGAAGATTTGTTGCAGGAGTATGCAAACCAGATAGAAGAAGCTAAAAACAGCTACCGTAGTAACGCTGAGACGCTATCATTATGGAATGCGATAATTAACCAAACAATAAGCATTGCGGAAGCGCATGATACGGGTCTTGTGACTGCACAGGGGGAGCAATGGGCAGGATACTCCCCGTACAATATGTATTGCCCAATGGATAACCACAATGGGTCAGATAATCCTCGTAGCAGTGGTGGTTGTGTGGCCGTTGCAATTGCTCAAATCTGTAACTATTACAAGTACTGGAACTACACGTTTGGGGAGGCAGACAGGTATGACTCTAGCTATGAAGGATTTAACTGTAGCATTGATGAAGATTCAGTAGAGAACGATTTCCCAAACTTTGATACCCTCAATGTATATCTGGAAGGGGTACGAAACAAATATCTGACCAATGAACCCCTTACAAATAATGATAAAGCGGCCATAATATTTGCCTGTGGTATTTTGGTAAAAATGGATTACTCCTCCTTGGGCTCACGTGCATATGGTGGCAGTATGTTATATGATAAAATGAATATGTACTACCAACACGCTGAAAGGCATAATCAGAGTGATGAAGAGTGGTTAGAAATCATTAGAACACAGCTATTGCTAAATAGGCCTATTGAGTATTTGAGTAAGAACGTCGGCCCCACAGGCCATGCTTACTTATTAACAGGTTTTCAAACCACCAATATGAATACAACAATGCATCTGGTGAATTGGGGGTGGAGTTATTGTCATCCTCAATATTGGAGCTTTCAATCTATTAACCCAGCGAGTCCATATCCTTACTCCCATAGAATGAACTATGGGATTGCACGCAATGTTTCTGTGAATCAAGCAGTCCAATTGGAGAATGGCAGCACTGACTTCTCTGGAATTCGGATAAGAGCATTAGGTCATGATGGAATATCTAAAACATTTACTTCCGACAATGGAGTATTCGAAATTGCCTTACCTCCTGGAATGTACGATTTTACAATCACAGACATAAGCAATTATTTCAACACTACTCAGATTAATGATCTTAACATCCAAATGGCAACAACCCATTTATTACCTAACCCAATTGTTCTTACACTCAGACCAAACGTCGTTATAGTCCCAACTGATTTACCCACCATACAGGAGGCAATTGACTTGGTAAGGAACGGTGGGACGGTTATAATCCGCAATGGGAACTATTCTGTATCCGGTTTAAGCTGGAAAAACAAGCATATCATACTACAAGGTCAATCTCAAAGTGGAGTAGTTGTTTCAAATGTTCCTGATACTGGGTTACCTGCAATAAAACTCGATTGGTCCGGAATTAATAATCAGGACATTATTTCCAAGATTACGTTTCAGAATTGTGATTTAACTGGACCAGGCTATAAAAGGGGTGCTGCAATTGTATTGGAAAATAGCGCAGCACCAATTATTACCAGTTGTGTTTTTACCAACAATCGAGTAGGCAATTCTGGCACATCAAACTTACAATCAAGTATGGGCGTAGGTGGTGCTGTTTACATCGGTGGTTCTTCAGGTCTCCAATCTGATACGCCTAGATTCGCAAATTGTTGCTTTACAGACAACTATACCTTGAATAGCAATGGAGGAGGCGCTATCGCCATTTATGGGCAAGCACAGTTTACAGGATGTGAGTTTACAGACAACAAAACCATTGTATCTGAGGGAATTGAAAATCCTAGTAGCAGAGATATGGCTGGTGCTGTAATTATCCATACTCGGCTGAATGGATACAACATCGACATTGCTTTTGATGATTGCAGTTTTAACAGCAACTCAAGTAGAAACGAAGCAGATGATGTTTTTGTGGCGAACATTAATAAGCTTAGTTATTTACGCTTCACTGGATGTACATTTACAGCGGATACTCCTCACTCCAGTGGAGCAAAACCGTCGATCAAGTTCTTAAATGAAACAGATTATTTCTCTGAAGTGATGGCTGCTCATCTGATCCTTATAGACAATAAGTTCTTGTCATCGCGCAAAGGGGCTGTTTATTTCTGCGATTACTACGGTAAGAATCGATTCACCTTTACAGGCAATGTTGTTGCCAATAACATGTACGACGGTTATGGCATTTATTGCTGGTATCCAGATGCATCAGCTCCAGTAGTACCTGATTACTTTAATATTAGTAATAATACATTCTCAAATGTCACTGGCAGCGGGCTGATTCTTTTTCAAAGCCCACTAACTACCATTAACAATACTGTGTTTGAGAATTGTAGTAACTATGGTATTAGTTGGAGTGGACATATGCCTGAGCACCCGGATTGGTCATGCAGAGGACTAACCTTGAATAATTGTTTATTCAGCCCCACCAGTCCACGTTATGATTATGCAGGTAGTGTTAGTAAGCCTCTAATTGAGAATAGTGTTTTTAATATGCAAAACATGCATCTTGATTCTAACTATGTACCGATTTGGAATAGTACTACCATGTCCCCCTGTATCGATACTGGGGTGGGAAGGCTTGATCCAAATGATTATAGCCCTCCTGATATTGGCGCTTGCAGAGCAGATACGCACAGTTATTGGGAATATACCTTTGAAAATCAGGAGGATCATGAAAGATGGCATTGGGTAAGCTATCCAGTGCTAAACACCAGAACCAACGGCATGCTGCAGGCGAGTGAGTTCTTTAAGGAACTGCTTGTTAGATATCAAGATGATAACAACTATTGGCATCCAACCTATCTTGATGAAATAGCTTGGGTTAATGGAATGGGGGGGGGTAGCTCAAAGTGTAACGTGGTCTGAACAAACGCATGATTGGACACCCAATCAAAACACACATAATGTAACAAGTCAACAAGGATATAAGATTAAGCTACTCACCAATACACCTAATACCGTAACCCTTAGAGAAAGTGGATTTATAACACCGGACACAATGCAATTCCCCATATATGAGGATGTGGAAAACTGGATTGGCTATTTTAAGGAAGGTGCCCAAACTCCCCAGGATGCTTTTAGCAATATATGGAATGATATTGAGGTTATTAAAGCAAAGAACTGGGGCTTGCAACGCGATCCCAACACTGGTTTGTTAATAGGAAAGTCGGGGGTGCTAAACTATGGAGATATGGTGGTGATAGTAACCAACAATAACCATACTTTCCAGTGGGCTAATGTTAACGTTATCCCACCGCACAGCAAACCGCTACCCAAAAGTTTCACTTTCGATGAAAAGCCGGACTACATTCCAATATATATAACTATGCCAGATAGCATGGTTTCTGTTGTAAATGAAGTTGGATTGTATGTGGATGGAGTTTGCAAAGGGGCGGTGGTGGTAGAAGACAATCTCGAACAGATATCTGCTTATGTGGATAGTGCTTCAGAACTAAGCCAGGGCAATGTGGAATATGTGTTTAGCTACGAAGAAAGCAAGAGCCAGGATGGGGGGCTGGCGTCCATTAGTTTGAATACTAGTAGTCCAAAGGTTAAGCATAGCGTTACTGCTAACAAATATCCATATTTCGAAGTGAATTTCACTACAGAAGATATGGCAAACTTAATACCCTTGGAGTTTGATCTGGGGCAAAACTATCCCAATCCCTTCAATCCCAGTACCACCATTACTTACATTCTGCCGGAATCTGCAAGAGTCCAACTGGATATCTATAACATAAAAGGACAATTAGTTACAAGCTTGGTAGATGCACAGCAGGTAGCCGGTAATCACAGCGTTATCTGGAATAGTAAGGATATGAATAATCGCAATGTTGCCAGCGGGGTGTATCTATACCGTCTGAGCACAGCGAATAAGACAGTAACTAAGAGAATGCTTCTTATGAAGTAGTGTATATTAGTACAGCAGGGGAGGGTTACGCTCTCCCTTGTCTGTTCTCATCTGTTACTCCTACAAAGTAGGTATTACAGACTGTTAGAAAGGTTAGACTCCTGCCTCTGCGGGAACTGCAAGATAGATATGGAGCTATAATGAGAAGATGCGGATTAACAGCCGTGCTAATGCTAATAAGCTTAGCAAGCTTTGCCATAACGCTGAATGTGGCGATGGACGGTAGCGGAGATTACACCCTTATTCAGGCTGCGTTGGATGCTGCCCAACCTGGTGATTCGGTGTTGGCTCATCCCAGTAGATACTACGAAAATCTGATTATCAGCACCAATAACATCAGTCTGATAAGTTTGGAAGCGGTAACTGATAATCCGTTGTATATTGATACGACAGTTATTGATGGCAATTCAACTGGACGCTGCATCCAGATAATACAGAATGTTCAGAACGTTTACATAAGAGTNNACCGGAGGTGCTGGGGGTATTGCGTTACCAACCAACACTTCCTCCATTTTGAAAAACTTAAACATCCATAACAATACTTCAGCTGTTGGCGGTGGGATTAATATTGGTGCAGCCACGGTCACTCTATCCGGTGTTCAGGTTCATGAAAATTACGCTTTATATCTTGGTGGAGGTTTGTACGCCGCTGCAGGTGGGGGGTATTTAAATGCGATAACCTTCGATCCCCTTAACCGTTGTTCTATCTACAACAATCGCTCAGGCTCGGGTCAGGATATCTTTATCCAGAACGCTGCCAATGATCAGAATATTTATCTGGATACTTTTTCTGTAGAGAATCCCACCAGCTATTATGCGATATTTAAGACTCAGAATAATGCGGCATATCATATGAATATAGACATTCTTTATGCCCACCATCAGGAGATAAACAGCGACATATACATATCTCCAGAGGGGGATGATAGCAATGATGGGCTTAGCCCTGCCAACCCCCTTAAAACAATTCACGAAGGCATCTACCGGATTGCCGCGGATAGCCTGAACCAAAAAACTGTGCATCTAATGCCGGGAACCTATTCACGCACTGCTAACGCTCAGGTGTTTCCTATTGCGCTGAAGAGTTGGGTGATAGTGAAAGGTAGTGGGATAGATAACACTACTGTAATAGGAGAATTGAACCCCTTAATCACAGTTGGAGACATTCCCTGCAATGACGTGTTTTTCTCAAATTACCAAAAGACAGTATCTTTATCACAAATTTCAATTACAACGCAATACTCGAGCAATGACACTGTCTTGTTAGGAGACAGCTTTGGTAGTGTTAACTTGTCTGATTTGCATATCTATAACGTGAATCCAAAAGATCTCTCTGTTATATGGCTTTATCTGAGTAGCGATTATGAGAGCAGGTGGGATAACGTTTTAATAGAAAATGTTACAACAACGAAGAGAGGGTTGGTAGACATAGGTGGGTCAATGAAAGGCACAATATCTAATAGCATATTTCGCAATGCTACCTCTACCTTTACATCTTCTTCTGTTTGGGCATACCCTTTGGTGTCATTTATGGGGGATGATTACTTGAGGTTTGACAATTGTGAATTTAGTAATCTTACCATGAGTGACGATGATTCCCGTGCCATTCAAGTGGGTGGTGTTCAGTTTCCACAGCAGCAGAATAACTTCAGCTTTAATAACTGTCTTTTTAGCAACAACACTTCTCAGGGTGGAGTTATGACGGTTAGCTCTGCCAATAATCCGAGTATCAACGTCACGAATTGCACTTTTGCCGGAAATGAAAGCAATACCTATACTCTTGCAACAAATGGTAATGTTACTGTTACCAATACCATCTTCGATAATATCAGTCCATATCAGATAATGGTTGTTCCCCAGACCGTAACCGGTGAGATAACAACCCTGAATATTGCCCATTCCAACATCAAAAATGGAATGGCGGGAATTCAGCAAGCTCCCGGTAACACCATCAACTTTCATCCAACCAGCATCAGCATCAGCCCTCTGTTCTTAGGTGGTGATGATATTCATAATCCCCTTTACTATAGCCTGTCGAGTG
>DIMZ01000162.1:0-129 GCA_002425825.1 Cloacimonetes bacterium UBA5553
TAGCTTATTACGAGTGTGTTATCCGATAATAGCTCAATATCAGATATAGTAACATTGTTGGGGATAATGGGTTGCAAGTTGTATACCAGTGGATGAGTTAAACTGCCATTTGCATTAAAATGCTGATAA
>DIMZ01000162.1:170-13220 GCA_002425825.1 Cloacimonetes bacterium UBA5553
GTAGGGTAGAACTACATGCACACCTCCATCATTCTTGGGGAAAAGCCTAGCAGTGTAACTATTGGTTGAGCCAGTATTCATTATTAAGATGGGGTTAGTGTCATAGGCGCTGCCATCCATATTGAAGCGCTTAGCATACAGTCCGTTGTCTTTGAAATAAGTAATAAACAGCTTTGACTGAGCTGTAATGCAGAAAGTATGGTAATAACCCTCATCGAGGTTAATACTCCACAGGGGCTCGAGAGACGGAGAATAGGCTTGCAGGTAGTTACGAGTAGCACCATTATCCAGCTTGCTGTACAACACAATGGATATGCCTTCTGCCGAACGAACTGCTTTGCCTTGGAAATTAAGATTCTTGTAATCCCCAATAAGCAAAGGATTATCCCAACTTAGATCAGCCCACAACAGAGCTGTTAAGAACCATAAGATCATAATAACGACAAGCTTGTTACGCATAACAATCCTCCTAACAGTGCTTTTTCACGTTTAGAGGCTATCTCATTATTTGTCAAGTATTTTGTTTCAAATGTTTTTTACGATTATTAATGTGTTCCAAACATATCTGAAGGCTGATGGTATGATAGTTTGCAAAAGGACAGGTTGGGGACTAAAGCCTACTACAAATAAAGCGCAACACCTGCGTGCTGCGCTTAGCGATCATTATGGATGTTTTGCTTTATTTAGCTTTTACCGGAACCCAAATCTCCATTATGGAATCGGGCTCTCCAAACTTGAATCTGTCGTCATACACTTCGAAGTCATAGTTCTTATCTTGAGTATATTTAGCTTCTGGCATCCAGTTATTATATATTGCATCGTAGGTTTGCCCTAAAGTATCCAGGCTGCCATGATGCTCAAACACGGCATAATCCGATTCTGCAAGCTCTTTTACCTCCATACCTTCGGGGATAATGTCGGTGCTGCTAACTTCCACTCCGGCAAGGTAGATAAAGGGCGTATTTTCTGTCATTTCCACATTGGGCTCAGACATGCACAATCCCAGGCAGGTATTTGGCACCACGGTGTTCTGCATTTCGTGGCAGCGATTGTTAAAGTCATCCCACAGCTGGGGGATAATGTTGTCTTGCATGGTAGTTCTACAGCTCATGCCGATAACCTTGAATGCGGCTTTGTGAACGATCTTGGGGCTAAGCATCTTCTCTCCTTTTTTTGAGGTTCTTTTTTGCAAGCGGATAGCCGGGAAGTTTATTAGTGGTGATTTCTTTTTGCGCACTCTGCCCGGGCTGATACCGCAACAACTCTTGAAAGCACGGCTGAAAGCTTCTTGCGAGCCAAACTGATACTCCGCGGCGATCAGCTTGATACTCTTGGTGCAATAAACCAACTCTCTTGTGGCTTCCGACATCCTGCGACGGCGGATGTATTCGCCAACCGTGAAGCCTGTTAGGGCAAAAAACATGCGGTGAAAGTGCCACATTGAGTAGTTTGCGCAATCTGCTATTTCATCCAGGCAAAGCTTTTGCTTCAGATTCGCCTCGATATAGTCCAGAGCCTTCTGTATGTAGTAGCTGCTATCCATTTGCGTTTTCCTCACGCTTTTGATAAGTTTTGCTATAGCCTGAGATGAAAAAAGTGTCAAGCTGAAATTGCTGGCTTAGTAGTAAAATATCAGGTTAACTACGAATATAAAGCATAAATTAACTTGACTTCTGCCGTGCTTGCAGAACTTTGCACGAAAAATACACATAGGAAAGCAAGATGCTACACAACTTTCGCAACCGGTTCGATAATAACATCCTTTCGCAATTCAACAAGGCACTACAGGTAATGCAAAGCATGCCACGCCGCCTGCCTTTCTTTTTGAAAGCTGCCACCAATCAACAAAAAGCTGCCAGGCTAAGGGCAAAGCACAGCCAAAGTGGCATAGAGGTGCCTCCGCTGCTAATTATCAGCATCACCCGCCGCTGTAACCTAAACTGCACCGGCTGTTATTCGAAGCTTTTGCACCTGGATGAAGGAGCAGAGATTAGCACCGACAAGTTCCGCTCCATCTTTACAGAAGCAAGTAGCCTGGGGATATCTATTATCCTTCTGGCTGGTGGTGAGCCATTGGTACGTAGAGACGTGTTGGAAGTAGCAGCGGAATTTCCCAAAATAATCTTCCCTCTCTTTAGTAATGGCTTGCTTTTAGATGATGAATATGCCATGTTCTTTGCTAAAAACCCGCATATTATTCCGGTTATCAGCCTTGAGGGCAGCGAAGCGGAAACAGATTTTCGCCGTGGTGAAGGTGTGTATAAGAACTTCCATCAAGTGATCTACCTAATGAATGCCCGCCAGATATTTTGGGGCGTGTCTGTTACCCTAACCTCGCAAAACTTCGCCTCCAGCTTAAGTGAAGACTATGCAAAGGGACTAATGAACATGGGCTGCAAGCTGTTTTTCTTTGTGGAATATGTTCCCGTAGCCGAGGGTAGCGAAGATTTGCTGCTATCCGAAGTCCAAAAAAACGAAGTTCAGCCCAGGGTGGATGCCCTGATGTCTGCTTTATCCGCGCTGTTTATTGCCTTCCCGGGAGATGAGGATCAATACGAGGGCTGTTTGGCAGCGGGACGCGGCTTTATGCACATAAATCCTACCGGTAAGGTTGAGCCCTGCCCCTTTGCACCTTTTTCGGATACTGATTTACGCTTCAGCACTTTGGAGGAAGCACTAAAATCTGAATTTCTGGCAAAAATACGCGAAAAACACCACTTGTTGAAAGAAGGTAAGGGCGGATGTGCCCTGTGGGCAAACAAAGATTTGGTGGCAGAATTAAAAAATCAATAGCCTGGATAAGATATTGCATTATAAGAGATATTCCCCGGCTTCCCTGCTGCTTCCCTTATAACAGAAAAATGAGTTACCTGGTGAAGTAAGTCCATCCTTCGATGGGGCTTGACAAAACCAGGCGAGAATAATATTATGCAATTGCGTAACCTGATTCCATAATTGCACTGAGTATGCAGTTATCATCAATGAAGACCCATGCTTATTACATGTGTGAAGCTCAGCAGATTTGATAACTCAACAATTACACCACAACCAGACTGATACGATGCTTGGATCATATATGAAGCATTCGCTATATTGCTAAGGAGAAGCCTATGAACTACCAGGCCACTATTAGAGCCGCAGATACTACCGACATTAGCAAGATTGCTGCTGTGAACATCCAAAGCTGGAAAGAAACCTATCCCGGTATTATGCCAGAGCGCAAGATAGCCTCGTTAAACCTGGAAGCTTGTTCCCGAAACTGGGAAAACGCCCTTGCCAGCGGTAGCCGTGTCTTTGTAGCAGAAGTGAACAACGAAATAATCGGATTTGTGAGTGGTGGTGCGAATCGCATTCAAGAAGCTTGCGAAACGGGGATTGGAAACACATGCGAGGCAGAATTGGCAGCTATTTACATACTCCGGGAGTATCACGGCAAAGGCATCGGAAGAATGATGTTTACCCACTTTGTAGATACGATGGTGCAAGATGGATTCCACTCTATGGTAGTATGGGTGGCAGAGATGAATCCTGCGGTAAGCTTTTATCTTAAGCTGGGTGGAGAGCAGGTAGATAGAAAAATCCTTTATGTATGTGAAGAGCCCGTCCCGGTTATTGCATTTCGTTATTGGATTTAAGCCCTTCTTTTGCCAGCAGACATAATCCAAAGCCTTTGCAGATAGACCCTCACTAAAAACTCAATATATCCAAGTGAGCACGAATTTGAGTTCAAAGTGAGGGTTTATAGCTTTCCATAGTTCTCTGCCTCTCAAAACATATCACTAGTACAAGGCTATGGGTGAGCTAATCACCCAGACCAAACTGGTGCTTCCCAAGCCTATCATCATTCTAGCTCAAGACCAATAGCTCTAAGGATCAGTTCCAGACTGGAATCAAATTCTTCTTCGGGTTCGTATCCTCTCCGCATTATTAAGGCTGATGCTTCGCTTAAATAAGGGTAGAGGCTGGCATCAAAACCACTGGCAAACTGCTCTGCCGATTCTTTTGCAGTCAGGCTGCTAGTGGCAGAATGCGCCAGCTGCCTGCAATAGCCGTAAATAAAGCTGTCTATCAATGCGATCGCCCTCAGGGATATCTCGATAGATAAACCCGCCTTACGAAGTACCCCGATATAGCTATCTAGATATTCCAGGCGTTTTACACCGCTGTGTACCTGAAAATCGATCACCTGCGGTAGCCACAAATGCGATCTGAATAGATCCCTGGCAGAGGCAGCCCTCTTTCGAAGAATCATTCGCCAGTCCAGACACTCGTCTTCCTGATCTGGCAATCCCATGCCGCCGATCAGCTTATCTGCCATGCAGGAGAGCAGCTCATCCTTGGTTTTGAAATGGTGATACAGAGACATCGCCTGGATATTGAGGTCTGTGGCAAGTTTTCTCATAGATAGTGCCTCAATGCCATTCTTATCGGCTATGGCTATTGCCTGGTTAACGATGTGTTCCCTGGTAAGAGATTGGCGTTTTCCCATTTCGCAGAGTTCCTTTAATACTCATAATTAACCCCAAGATATAGGTTTGGCTCAAACAAAAAGTAGTTGTTCCACTCATCGTCCATTACCTTGAAGGCCACGGGAACATTGTTATCAATCGGCCAATATTGGCAATGTATTTGTGGCTCAAGATAGAAGCGGTCTTTGAACAGTGAGACGTGATAACCGAGGTGATAGGATGTGTAGAGCTTGAAACCATTGGCAATCTTGCGGTTGTCTGAGTCCAGATAGGTCTTGAGCTGGGGTAGTATTTCGGTAGCCACGAACAGGCCCTTCCACAGCCTACGCTGATAACTGAATCCGAGGCCAGTCTCTCTCAGCCTGCCGGGATAGAAATTGGCCTCGTCAAACTCCAGTTGTTCGGCCATGGGCATTCCCATGGGCGCGAACAACTTCCAGGTTGCCAGCTTGATGCCGACCCTGTCTTTGGGGCTAAGTTGATAACCCAGATGCAGCTCATAGTGGTGGGTATTGGTCTTTTCCTCTTCAAAATTCATAAATGATAGATACGTTGTGCTGAGCGAAAAACGGTGTTTTTGGGTGGGTAACTCATGGGATATCTGATTGATTTGACAAAAGGCATTTGCATACAGCGCAATGCTTAAGATAATGGTGATGACAGTCTTTCTCATGTGACTCTCCTTCTTTTTGATGCTATTAAGACTTACACTGTAAGTCTGTCAAGCTGTTTCTGCGAAAAGGGGTATTTCTGATGCAGGAACTAGTTGTAATATCTCGCTAGAACACAACACCTAGCTTTAGCTTAGTCTTTGACGCTATCATATTAATGACGAGTAGGATATGATGTGCTTTCTGATTATGATGGACTCGGACTGTGGAAGTATTGATGACTAGATATGAAGTTTAGGATGATGGTATATTAACACAAGCAATCACCCTCAGAGTACAGACAAATCAAATCCGATGTTTTCACTTGACAATATAGCACTTACCAGAACTTAACACTGTTAAGCTATGATTAGTTTTTGCGCTGTTCACCACATTTACCCTGTTAAATGCGGATGGATAGCCAAGGAGATTAAAATGAAAAGAACACTAATTCTGTTGGTTATGCTGCTGCTTGGCGTGGCATTGCTGGCTCAAACCTTTGGTGAGATTGGCACGGGTAGCACATCTACCAATCTGCCCAGCTACGCGCTGTGGAACTATGCCTGGTCTTCCGCCATCTATCCCGCTACGGGCTTTGGCGGAGCAAGAAACATTACTCAGCTTGCCTTTAACCGCATCAATACTGGCAGCATAACTCTGACCAACCAAAAGATATACCTGAAGGAAACCCCGCTTCAGTCTTTTGCAAATAATAACTACGAAAACCCCTCTTCAAACGGCTATACTCTGGTTTATGACGGCAGCATAACTGCGGTAAACGGCTGGACTATCATTGACATTAGTGACTTTAGCTACAACGGCAGTAATAATCTTATTATTCACTGGGAAAACCGTAGCGGGCAGTCCAACTACTCCACAAACTGGAATGCTACAGATTGCTCAGCCGGCTTGGTTAAATGCAACGGCAACGACACCTCGTTTCCCTCTTCCGGCGGCTGGGCACCATATCCTGTGGCACTTCCGAACATTAGGTACTACTACTCCTCGGACAGTCCCGCTACGCCAGTGAATCCGCAACCAGCAATGAACGAAACATCAGTTTCGCTTAATGCTTCACTAAGCTTCAGTCTTGGCACCAACACCACGGGCTATCAGGTTCAGGCAGGCACCTCAGCAGATAATCTTGTTACAATAGCAAGCGCGCAGATAAGCAGCCCGGGGGTATATACTTACACCCCGCAAGAGCCTTGGCAGCATAGCACAAGCTATTTTTGGCGCGTTATCGCCAGCAATGGCACAAGCATAACGACAGGCCCCACTTGGAGCTTTGGCACCGAAAGCCTAATCTCTGCATTCCCATATTCAGAAGGCTTTGAGGGTGCATCCTTCCCGCCTTTTGGCTGGTATCGCAGTTCAGACGTCTGGTCGCGCGCAAGCTATCCCAATAGTGGCAGTTACTGCGCAAAAGCGAACTATTACCACACTACACCGGCAATCTTACGCACGCCACGCTTGCAGCTACCAGCAACACCGGTAAGAGTAAGCTTTTTCTGGTGCGATGGCGATGAAGCAAGCAGGGTAGTTGGCCACGACAGCACCTATTTTGAAATCTCGAATAACTTAGGGCAAAGCTGGACTACGCTTGCCGTGCTTTCAGCAGCTTCATATCAGAACAGCTACCATCCTGTAAGCGTGGATTTGAATAGCTATGTAAATCAAGAGGTGTATCTGCGCTGGCGTGACGTGTCCGATGGAAGTTTGTACGCCTATGGAGCATTGGTGGATGACCTGAATATCGAGCTTATCTCCGCCAACGCAGTTATCAGCATTCAGCCAGTCAGCATAGTTTTTCCCGAAACCGGAGTAGGCGTTCCCTTGCAGCAAAACATTAGCATCAGCAATCTGGGCAGCACCAACCTAAGCTTTTCGGGTGTGTTGGCAAATGGCCCCTTTAGTTGTAGCGTTCCTGCTGCCATATTGCCTTCGCAAACCATCAGCCTGCCCATCACCTATCTGCCAACCAGCAATGGGAATCACACTGGCAGCATTACTTTTGAGATAAACGGCACCTTTAACGGTAATAATGTAATAAACCTTAGCGGTTCTGCCTACGCGCCTATTAGTTCTTTCTTCGAAAACTTCGATGCTTCTACCAACCTGCCCTTGCGCTGGAAAGCCTACGAAGATGGAATCAACTCATTAACTGGGGTTCAGGTGCGCAATTCATCCTTCGATGCCTACTCCGGAACAAATAGCATAAGAATGTATAATGCAGGAGAGGACACGCAGAATGTAAACATTCTGTTAATAAGCCCTGCATTGGAGCCGTTGTCGAATAACGTACTTTCTTTTTATGCCAAAAGCAGTTGGGGCTCTGCCACAGACACGCTTATATTCGGCTACATCAGTAATCCAGACAATCCTGCAAGCTTCGTACCGGTACAAAGCATTAATCTTACTGCTAATTATGTAAATCACACCTACAGCTTTCCGCAATCTGTAACAGCACGCTATATAGCCTTCAAGCACGGGCTGGGAGCTCAGCAGAATTACGGCATATATCTTGATGACATTGGTTGGGAACCGGCAGGCAATTTGCCCAATCCAGCCACGGCGGTTTATCCTGTTAACCAGGCAACCAATGTAAGAATAAACTACATTGGTAAGAAGCTTGGTTCAAAGCTGAAATGGTCCAGCGGTGGCGGAGCACCAACGGGTTACAGGATTTACTTTGGCACCTCTGATACTGCCTTCGACATAATAGGCGGCACAGACTTAGGTTTGGTGGACACTTTATCGGTAGCCCAGGCACTAAACTATAACACCACCTACTACTGGAAGCTGGTGCCCTACAATGCCAGTGGTGATGCTGTAAATTGCCCGGTGTGGAGCTTTGTAACCATGCCCGACCCCACCTTTACGGTTAGCACTTCCACGCCGTATATACAGGGCTTTGAAAACACAGATATCGGCAGCATCCCCCTGGGTTGGGAGCTAAGTAATCTGGACAACGACAATGCTTTTTGGTCGGTAATCGGCAATAGCTCTTCTTCTCAAAACGCCCATACCGGCACCCGCGCTGTGCACATCACCTTTAGCTTTATGACTACGCACAACGATTGGTTGTATTCTGTCCCGCTATACTTAAACGCCGGAACCCAGTATAATGTATCATTCTGGTACAAATCCATAGACTTTCCTGGTGATCCCTGCGTAGAAAAGCTGGCTGTAAAATGGGGTAGTCTGCCAAATCCAGAAAGCATGACCAATACTCTGTTCTACAATGATAACATTGTATCCCCAAGCCCTTACACTCAGTTTAATGGCAGCATAACACCCTCGGTTAGCGGTGTTTATTTCCTTGGGTTCCATTGCTTCAGTTCGCCAATGCAGTTTGTGTTGTTGCTCGATGACATAAGCATTAGCGCAGGCACAGCATTAGGTGAAGACCTAAACTCCCCGCTACTTACCAGGCTTCAAGGAGCATATCCCAATCCCTTTGCAGGCAGCACAACTCTGAACTATACGCTTGACAAGGCACAGCCCATAGAAATGGATGTGTATAATCTAAAAGGTCAGAAAGTGCGTAGCCTGATAAACAAAAGCATGACGGCTGGAGAGCATAAGCTTAGCTGGGATGGTAAAAATGATGCCGGAAATAGCGTGGCTAATGGAGTTTACTTTGTAAAAATGAAGAGCGGAAACGCAGTACAAACTCAAAAACTANNTGCTCCGCTAAAGCAAATAATGCTATATGTTTGGGGCTGGATATACCTGTTCAGCCCCAAAATAAATACCAAGGATGTTTGTATGATAGATAGCAGCCTTAATCTGAAGGATAAAATTGTTAGTGCTGCCAGAACTTTATTTGCCACCAAAGGCGTGGAGCATGTTTCTATGCGCAAGGTTGCTGAATGTATAGGCTATTCGCCAACCACTATATATCTCTATTTCAGTGATAAGAATGAATTGCTGAACTATCTGGTGCAGGAGTATTATAACCTGCTTATCACAAAAAGCATGCCTATCCTGAAGCGCGTGCCGGACAATCCCATAAAGGCATTGCGGGACTATCTGGTGCTATTTGTAGAGCTGGGGCTAAAGAACCAGGACTATTACCAGCTGATGGTTAGCCTCTTTAACAAGCCCAGCCGCAACGAAGATGCAAAAAAACAGGGATTGAAGGTCTATAGCGACCTTATGGGCATGGTTTCTGCCTGCATGGATAGCGGTGATATCCCGCGTACAAGTCCCGAACAAGTGGTGCAAAGCCTGTGGGCGGTGCTGTTTGGTTTAACTTCACTGTTAACTTCGCACCCAAAGTTCGATTGGCAAGACAAAAGCAAACTACTGGAATTTACTATCGACACCCATCTCGCGGGCTTAACAATGGCAAGATAGCCAGTAGTTTGCTATGCATTAAACCCCAAAGAACTCGTTAAACTCGAGGTTATGCAGATCTGTACTGCCATATTCTGCTATATCTCGCCATGCTCCTCAAGCTCTTGCATAAATGACCGTGCCCATTCTATCTCCGCACGATAGATAAATTGAGGTCGCTTGGATACTCCTCTGTGCCAGACCGGGCAATCGTCTCCGCTCATAAACTCCTCCAGCTCACCATATCCCTTGATGCGGGCTTCGAGAGACAGGATGTAAGCCTCCAATAGTTCCCTGCGCTTTGTTTTTGGCACGATGCAGAAGTTATAAATCCCCACGTCTGTTTGCCATTTGCAGTGTTCACCTTCGGTTAAGAGGGCAGAGATCTTCTTTTCCAAAGCCTTGGTTCCCAAGTCCGTGATGCTATACACCTTCCGCATGCGGTTGTTATCCGTCATGTCCCGGCTCAAATCCACCAGCCCCTCCACTTCAAGCTGACGCAACAACTTGTAAATAGAAGATATGCTTAGATCTGTCCACGACCGCATATCCCGGTATTGAACATCTTTCTCGATCTGATAGGGATGCCGGGCACCTTCTGCAAGCAAGCCAAGCAAGGCTGCTTCTGCGTTTGTAAGCTCTCTCATAAGTACCTCCATGGTATTTAGCACCATGCTATCTGAGGCCATTATTATGTCAAGATAATATTATCTGCTAGCTATATTATTTATGGATAACTCTCCCACCATGTCTTACAGAAAGTAGTCGTTCAGCTCCAAGCTTAGCAATTCCAGCATCTTCGGCAGGTTGCTGTTTTTCAGATAGGCAAGGCCGAACACGGGATTGCTGGTATGATCGAGACGCACGTAATCCAACAGCTGACTGTTTGCCGAAAGAGTAGCCAAAAACTTATCGTGGTTAGGCAGATGCTCACGAATGTCTATATCTTTGCCGTTATATCCCAAAACCCATCCGTAGTTCTGCTCTTTACGCGTTTGCCATATCTCCTGCCAATCCACTGGCTGATCATCGAAATAGGCACTAATAGGCTGAAAACCAAAGCTGTTGAAGGTAAGATCCGCCAAGCCAAAACCGCCGTAGCGCATGGGGTTTAACTCTATGGGCACCATTACTCCCCCTTGCAGCTTAAATTCTGCATGAATAGGGAAGCAGGAGAGATTAAGCACGCCATTCAGCTTCTCAAAGAAATCCGTGAAACATGGCAGATAGTGGCTGAATATCTCCATATTGGTGTAATACATCAGGTGAAAATACTCTTCAATGGCAGGCAGCGGGTGATAATAGATATTCATGATGGCGGGTTTGCCCTCATTGTCGTAAAACATATCTACGGCAAATTCCTCGCCCTCGATATACTCCTCTACGATATACTCCTCGTTATCCAGAATTGAAGCGGGAAAAAACCTGGCATTGGCAGCAACTTCGGCATTCATTTCCTGCGCCAGTTCACGCAGGTTTGTGTTGCCATCAGCTATCCTTACTCCAGTGCCAAAAAAGCCTTTAATCGGCTTTATGGCTACTTTTTTGCCGCCAAGTTCCAGCTCGACTATTTCCTCACGGCTCACTTTGGCAAAATAGAAATCGGGATAGATGCTGCTAAGTGCTTTGCGGCACAAATACTTGTTTTTTAGCTTTTCTATGCCTTCTACAAAGCTCTGGTCACGCATTCGCTGCATGGCTATACTAAGCGAGGTCTCAGACGGGATATACACCTTGTCCTGAGGTGCAAAATATATTTCGCTGTGTTCCAGTTCCTCTCCGCTAAGGACGGTTACGTCGTCTCTTCTGGCAATATCGGAGATGAACTTGCTGTTGTATGTATTTCCAGTAATTATGTAATTCATGCTTCATGCTCCCTGTTTACTAATGCAATCCATAAATCGCACACCCAGCCCCAATGGCTTATCGCACAGGCAATACCCATCATAAGCTGATAGTGTTGAATTGCAATTAATTCTGTTTGATGGCCTTGGTAGTAGCCCGCTTGCCTTCGCTTTCCACGCATATAATATACATGCCCGCGGGAGCTTGCTTGCCACTGCTATCCAAACCGCTCCATTGCAGCTTATTCTCGCCTGCTGGAAGAGCATGCATATCCGAATAAATTTTCTGACCTTTTATGTTATATATCGCGGTGCTGATAGGGGTTATGGACTTACTATGCACGGTGTAAGACAGCGATGATTTGAAGGGATTAGGATATACGGAAGTGATGTTTAACTCAGGAATGCTTAGCTCTATGTCGTCCTCATTTGTGCTGCCACCCCAGATACGGGCAACAAACTCGGGATGGTCAATAAAGGGATTACGGTTTCCCTGATAATTAAATACTGCTGTGTTCCGAGCTCTTTCTGCATTGTCGGGTGGATCGGCATTGTGCCACAGTAACAGCACAGGCAGCATATCTACGCCATCTCTCACCAGGCCCTGTCCGCTGTAACGAGTGTTAAAATACAGCAGTGCCCGGGCGATATTACCCTTGAACTGGTCGGCAGGCTCAAACACCTGAACGTTATTTGAGCTATTACCACGATAGCTTTGGCGCGGTGTGTTTGTATAATACACATCGGTATTGCTTGAGCTGTGGTTTGCCACATTGGTTAAGGGCAGATTGCCACGTGAGCTGTTCACTTGCATGGTGGTGATAAACAGATGGTGAATATCAGCTTTCTTTATGCTTTCGGAGGCCGTAGTAAACCAGCTTTGGGCATAGGTGTGCTCGGTATTGGGGTCGGAGCCGCCATTGTAAGAAGAATTAACGGTATAAATCCTTCCCGTATAAACGCAAGTAACTGTGCCATTTCCGTTGTTGTCCACGTTTTGAAATAGCTGGGTTTTGGCTCCCGTGTAGCTGGAATTAGTATTTGTGTCTATCAAATCCCTCAAGCCAAGATAGAGGTTTTGTCCGGTTAGATTAATAACGCTGTCGTAATAATCTGCATTCAGGCCGATAACGGCAAAAAGCATGAAGATAATCATGCCGTAAGTGAAGATGTGTTTGTTCATTTGTGTGTTGTCCTTTGAGGTTTTAAATAATGGGTAGCTGGTTTTGCAAATGCTCGTCAGAAGAAAAGAAAAGCTCTTGCTCCACAAGCTGGATAATGATGTGGATTAGCATGCCATGTATCTCTTGCACTCTGGCAGTATCCCCAGAGGGGACAATTATCTGAAAGTCGCACATATTATGCAGCTTTCCGCCGTTACCACCCAGCAGCACACAGGTAAAGCATTCCCGCTGTTGTGCTGTTTCTATGGCCTTTATAACGTTTGCAGAGTTACCACTGGTAGAGATGCCGATAACCATGTCTCCGGCTTTGGCATAAGCCTCCACAGCGCGTGAGAATACATGCTCGTAGCCAAAATCGTTTGCCACGCAGCTAAGGTGCCCCGGATCACTGATGGCTATTGCCGGCAAGGCTTCGCGGTCTTTGTGAAATCTACCGGTTAGCTCTTCGGCAAAGTGCATGGCATCGCACATACTGCCACCATTGCCAAACACAATCAGCTTGCCTTTGCGGCGATACACTTCCGCCAATTGACGGGCAATAAGCTCCGTTTGACGCGAAGTT
>DIMZ01000162.1:13253-14561 GCA_002425825.1 Cloacimonetes bacterium UBA5553
GCTCTTTCACCTTTACTTTAGTTTTCAGTTCGGCTTCTTCTATCTCTTCAAACTCCTTTAAGGTCTGATTTATAAGTCGAACCCGTTCCTTATAGGGAACGAAAGCACTTTTGAAGCCATTTAGGATAACATATTTCACGGTGGGGTAATCCAGACCCAATTCGTTGATGGCAAGCATGTATTCATCGGTAATGGTGGTGTCGCTAACAGTGCGGTTGTCGGTGTTTATGGTTACACGTAAGCCATAGTCTATATAAAAGTCAATAGGGTGACTGCGGATATCGGCAACTGCCTTGGTGTGGAAGTTACTTTTTATGCATATCTCCAATGGGATGCGATGGTCATTAACGTAATTTAGCAAATCGCCATCTTCCACCAGCCTGGTGCCGTGGCCAATGCGGTGGGTGCCGCAATAGTGCAGGGCTTGGTGGATGCTTTCGGGACCATAGGCTTCTCCGGCATGGATAGTGATATTCAAATTGTTCTTTAGTGCCAGGTCGAAGGCATCTTTGTGGTCTTTGGCAGGATGGTTATATTCGCCACCGGCGAGGTCAAAGCCGATAACGCCTTTATTTTTGAAGGCAATGGCAAGCTCAGCAAGCTTTAGCGAGGTGGTGGGATCCATATTGCGAATACCGCAGATTATCACGCCGGTTTTAATTCCGAAATCACGCTCTCCCAACTTTAGTCCATCTATCACTGCCTGGGAGATTTCGGTAAGCTTCAGTCCTTGATTGGTGTGCAAAATTGGAGAATAACGCACTTCCATATAGCGCACGTTTTCTTTTGAGGCATCTTCAGCAAGCTCATAAGCAGCGCGCTTTAGCCCTTCCTTGTCCTGTAAAACGAGATTTACTATGTGAAAGCCACGCAGATAATCTTCCAGACTTTCGGTTTTATCGTTGCAAACTATCAGCTTCCGCAATTCTACCGCGTCCATGGTCGGCAGCTTGATGCTGTTTTTCTTTGCCAAATCGATAATGGTGTCGATGCGTACACTGCCATCCAGATGTACGTGCAGATCAGTTTTAGGCAGCTTCTGAATAAAGGCCTTCGTCATTTTGATCTTCATAATTCTTTCCTTCTCTTATATTGCGTAACAAGATACACAGCATTGGCTTTATGTCAAACTATTTCTATTCGCGCGCATCTCCCACTTTGCTTCCATTGCTTTACCCCCCGAAACGACAATAGTAAAATTCGTTATGGTCTGGCTTGCGTAGAGAGAGCAGCATTGATTGCAAAATGAGTTGCATTTTCTCGGTGTCGTTTAGTGGTCAAAACCATGCAGCGTTTTGACTTTCAATT
>DIMZ01000052.1:0-6998 GCA_002425825.1 Cloacimonetes bacterium UBA5553
ACCAGCTAACCAGCAAACCAGCAAACCAGCTAACCAGCAAACCAGCAAACCAGCTAACCTCTCTTATCCTCTCTGCCTCATTTACTCTTTGTTAGATAAAAAACTGTGTAGCCCACGAAAACAAACCTGCATTTTGTCCAGATAACTTACTTTTGTCCCCCCTCAGTATTAAAGAGGTCTGAATCAATGGTGTGCTTCATGTAGATGTGATTGTGGCTATCAGTATCATTCACTTTGCTATTGACATCTTGGGTGCATCGTAAGAATATGGTCTTTCATAGATTTAACGGTGGAGAAGTCGGATGCAATTAGCAGATGCCTTAAAGAGGCTGACAGAAGAAATTAAACGTAAAGAGCTAATAAATAGTGGAGATAAGCTTATTCTGGGTTGTTCCGGAGGGGCAGATTCCAATGCTTTACTATACCTGTTTTCGCGGCTAAGGCATGTTTTGAATGTTTCGCTGTTGGCGGTGCACGTAAACCATCAGTTACGCGGAGAAGAAAGCCTTGCAGACGAGCAATCCGTTAAGCAGCTATGTTTAAAGCTAAATATCCCACTCATCATTCGCAAGATTGACGTTCCACAAACTGGAAATCTGGAGGGGAATGCCCGCAAGCTAAGGTTTGAGGCTTTTGACAAGGTGATGCAGAGCTATTCATTTAGCAAGATACTATTAGCGCATCATCGCGATGATCAGGTAGAAACTGTGTTCATGAATCTATTTCGTGGATCGGGTATTAGCGGAATGGCTGGAATAAAGCCCATATACGGAAGGGTGGTGCATCCGCTACTTTGCTTCTATCGCAGTGAACTGGAGGAGATACTTCGCGAAGCCCAGATATCGTGGCGCAATGATGCCAGTAACAATGATAACAGCTTTTCACGCAATAGACTGCGCAATACGCTTATACCACAGATAACCAGGGACTATAACCTTGGCCTGGCAGAGCATATTTGTAATCAAGCAGAGATTTTTGACCAAACAGACAGGCTGATGCAAGACAAAGCAAAGAAGCTAACCAAGCGGATAGCCCTGGAGTATGCACCGGGCAAGATAGTGCTGGAGATTGCCCCGCTAAAAAAGCATTTCGAAGTGGAGCAATATTATATATTGCGCCAGTGCTTCCGCTACATCAGCGGTGCCGATACAGACTTTATGACCGTGCACTTTAATTCTATTCGAGAGCTTATGCGTTCGGACGGCAGCAAGCATCTGGACATCTCACAAGGTGTGAAGGTAAAGAAGCTATATGGCGAACTGCACATATACCAAAAAGAAGAGGCAATCGACAGGCATGAAGATGAACTGGAGATTTATGCCGATAGAACTCGTGCAGTTTTTGGAGACTACCGCTTTACGTTCAAGTATCTAAAGGTTGCCCCAAAAGACTTGTACACCGATGAGGGAGCTATTCAGGTGCTATTGGATGCCGATAAGATACAATATCCCTTCAAGATTCGATACCGAAAACCGGGCGATAAGTTTATGCCCTTTGGAATGAAGAACTTCAAGCGGTTAAAAGAGTTTTTTATTGACGAAAAAGTCCCGAAATACGATAGGGAATCGGTTCCCATTATGGACGATGGGGAAATACTATTCTGGATTGTGGGATATCGGATAGACGAGAGGGTGCGTTACAACGAATCAACTACGCGCTTTTTGCTGTTAAGAGCCGAATCTACAAGAATAAAGCCCAAACGGGCAGCCAACCGTAAAAAAACAACAAGAGGAAACGATGAATCAGATGAATTGTGATATATCAGCCGTTCTGTTCGATGAATACAGAATACAAACCCGTATCCGCGAGATAGGACTGGAGATTAGCAACGAGTACCAGGATAGAAAGCCGATTCTGATAGGTATATTAAAAGGCGGTTTCATCTTTTTGGCAGATTTGGTACGTAGCATTAGCATTCCTGTGGAAGTTGACTTTCTGGCTATCTCAAGCTATGGTGCCGGAACCAGCAGTAGCGGAGTGGTTAAGATACGTAAAGATATAGACTTGGACATTAGCGGAAGAGATGTGATAGTGGTGGAAGACATTGTGGATTCGGGGCTTTCGCTGCAATATATAAAGGACTATCTGTGGCAGCATAAGCCAAGCAGTTTGCGCACCTGCGTACTGCTGGACAAACCTGAAGCACACAAGATAGAAGTGCACTTCGATTACGTAGGCTTTGAGGTTCAAAACGAGTTTGTGGTTGGTTATGGGCTAGACTTTGCCGAAACCTATCGCAATCTGCCATACATAGGCATTTTAAAAGAAGAGTTGTATCAATGAAGCAATGGCTAATCTACGTGCTTGGAATGTTCGGTGCAGTTTCCTTGTGGGCTAATCCGGCAGACACACTGGCAGGCGTAGCAGTTCAGGTAAACGAAACCAAATCTGTATTTGAGCAGTTTTCCACAATGATAAATTGGTTTATCTATGCCCTGCTCCTTATTACATTGATTAGTGCAATAAGGATGTATGTAACCCGTAAGAGGGTTAAGAAGGATGATGGCGAGCCTGAGACGCGTCAAGTGAATGATAGTAAAATGCCAAAGATGAAGCGTAACAGCATGTCTTTGCCTTTAATGATACTACTCATAATTCTGTCGNNGTTATCTTTCATACTTTTAACAGCAGCAATCAACAGGTGAAGAAAGAGAGCTATAGTAACTTTATGCTGCGGGTTAATAACCGACAGGTGGAGCAGGTACAGTTTACCGAAAAGGATATTCTGTATTCTGACACTGCCGGAAATAAGTATATCAGCACCTTGCCTTTTGAGAGTCCTCAATTGGTGGATTCGCTAATTGTGAAAGGCATAAAGGTTACTGCCACACGTCCATCCAGATGGATTGGTTTACTGTCATATGCCCTGCCTTTTTTTATACTTATCCTGTTCTATGTGTTCTTTATGCGTGGTATGACTAATCAGAATTCCAAGGCATTCAGCTTTGGGAAAAGCAAAGCACGCTTGCATGAGGCCAGCAAATCCGGGATTACCTTTAAGGATGTGGCAGGCGTTGATGAGGCAAAAGAAGAGCTGCAAGAGATCGTGGAATTTCTAAAAGACCCGCGCAAGTTTCAAAGACTAGGGGGCAGGATACCCAGGGGTGTGCTGTTAGTTGGCCGTCCCGGCACGGGTAAAACCCTTTTGGCAAAGGCAGTATCCGGTGAAGCTGGGGTACCTTTTTTCTCTATAAGCGGCTCAGACTTTGTAGAGATGTTCGTTGGTGTTGGTGCCGCCAGAGTGCGTGATCTATTTGAGCAAGCCAAGAAGAATGCTCCCTGCATTACTTTTATAGACGAGATTGATGCCGTAGGTCGGCATCGTGGAACAGGACTGGGGGGAGGACACGATGAGCGTGAGCAAACCCTGAATCAGCTACTGGTGGAGATGGACGGATTTGAGCCCAATGAAGCCATTATTATAATTGCAGCCACCAACCGTCCAGACATATTGGATCCCGCGTTGTTGCGACCCGGACGCTTTGACCGTCAGGTAACGGTTGACCTTCCGGACATAAAGGGTAGAACAGAGATATTGAATGTGCACTCNNAGGGTGATGATGTTCACTTAGAGCTTATCTCACGTGGCACACCCGGTTTCAGTGGAGCAGACCTTGCCAACTTGGTAAATGAAGCAGCCCTGATAGCCGCAAGTAAGAATAAAAGCAAGATAGAGATGCAGGATTTTGAAGAAGCCAAAGACAAGCTGACCTTGGGAAAAGAAAAGAAAAGCAGAGTTATACCCGAAGAAGATAAGCGTTTAACTGCCTATCATGAGATTGGGCACGTGCTTACATCTATATTCCAGGAGAAAACGGAGCCTGTGCATAAAGTATCCATAATCCCGAGGGGATTTACTGGAGGGGCAACGCACTACCTGCTAAGCGATAAGACGGGATATTCCAGAGCATATCTGAAGCAGTTATTGGTAACCTTCCTGGGTGGAAGAGCTGCCGAGGAGATTGTGTTTGGCGAGCTAACCACAGGCGCAGGTAACGACCTGGAACGGTGTACCGACATTGCCAAAAAGATGGTTTGCACCTGGGGTATGAGCGACAAGATTGGCCCAATGACCATTGGCAAAGAGCAGGGAGAAGTGTTTTTGGGCAAAGAACTTTCCAATAGAGACGTGTATAGCGAAGAAACCTCGCAGATTGTGGATAGTGAGATTCGCGGCATTATTACCGAAGCTCACGAAAAGGCAAAGCAGATTCTATCTACACACAAAGCTCTGCTGGAGATTTTGGCAAAAGAGCTGCAAGAAAAGGAGACGCTGGGCACCGATGAGATATTCAGCATCGTTTTGGCGAACCTGGGGGATGTAGATCCCGAAATGGTTAATGCTAAATACAAAAAAGCTCTTGAGCTTAGATTTGAGCATAGCGAAGCACTTGCACGTGAGGATATCAGCGCTGATGAGCAAATAGAAAGCAGCAATGATGATATTGTAGAGCCAGAAAAGGAAGATTGATGGGCATGCATGGAACCACAATAATCGGCATTCACCACAAAGGCCAAACGGTAATCTGCGGTGATGGACAGGTAAGTCTTGGTGACACCATATTGAAAGGCAAAGCCATAAAGGTTAGACGGATATTTAATGGCCAGGTGATAATAGGCTTTGCCGGTGCTACAGCAGACGCATTTAGCCTTTTAGAAAAGTTTGAAGAAAAGCTAAATGCCAATAAAGGGAACTTGCGCAAATCGGCTATCGAACTGGCAAAGGACTGGCGGCAGGATAGAATCCTGCGCAGGCTGGAAGCCATGCTGATTGCTGGGGATAAAGAGGGGATACTGCTGATAAGCGGGGTGGGCGATGTACTGGAGCCCGATGATAACGTTGTAGCAATAGGTAGTGGTGGGAACTATGCCCTGGCAGCTGCACGGGCTTTGCTTGCTAATACTAAGCTTGCTGCGAAAGATATAGCCACCGAAGCTATTAAGATAGCTGCCGGAATATGCGTTTACACTAACGATAATTATATCTTAGAGGAACTATAACTTGAATAACTTGAACGAACTAACTCCCGCAAAGATAGTTGAAGAACTTGATAAATACATAATCGGACAAGAAAACGCCAAAAGAAGCGTAGCGATAGCACTGCGAAACAGATGGCGCAGGCAACAGATATCTGGTGACATGAAGGGCGAGATTATCCCCAATAACATCATACTGATTGGCCCAACAGGCATTGGTAAAACCGAGATTGCCCGGCGCATATCGCGGCTTAGTGGTGCTCCTTTCATAAAAGTTGAGGCATCAAAGTTTACCGAAGTTGGATATGTGGGCAGGGATGTAGAATCTATGGTGCGCGAGCTGATGCACACAGCTATTAGTCAAGTGCGTGAAGAGATGATGGAAGACGTGCGCCCCCTTGCCGAGAATGTGGCAATTGAGGCTGTGCTGGACATCCTTTTACCCAAAGCCAGAAGCAGTAAACGAACAAAAGAGGCAAAGGACTCACCCGAGGCTCTACGATATCAACGTAGCCGGGAAAAGATGCGGAATAAGCTACTTGCAGGAGAGCTGAATGAGAAAGAGATTGAAATAGAATATGATATGATAGGCTTTCCCTCGATGGAGCTAATTCCGGGACCTGGCATGGAAATGCTGGATATAGAATTGGGCGAGATGCTGTCTAATCTGATGCCTGGCAGAGGTCAAAGCAGAATGCAGACCATTAGTGTAGCCGGGGCACTAAAAAAGTTCACGGAAATCGAGCTAAACCGCCTGGTTAGTAAAGAGAAGCTAACCGAAACAGCTAAGCAAAATGTGGAAGAGAACGGCATTATCTTTATCGACGAAATAGATAAGATTGCCACTTCCGACAAACATGGTGGAATTGATGTTTCACGCAGCGGGGTTCAGCGAGACCTCCTGCCGATTGTGGAAGGTTCGCGAGTGCCAACCAAGCATGGGATGATAGATACATCGCATATCTTATTCATAGCAGCAGGTGCATTTCATACAGCCAAGCCTACTGATTTAATACCTGAATTGCAGGGGCGTTTCCCTATCCGAGTAGAGCTAAACAGCCTGACAAAGAATGATTTTGAAAAGATACTAACAGAGCCGGAAAACTCTTTAACCAAACAGTATAGAGCAATGTTTCGCAGCGAGGGAGTCGAGCTGAAGTTTGCTTCCGATGCAATAAAGGAGATAGCCAGCTTTGCCGCCATGGCAAATGAGAAGATGCAGGATATCGGTGCCAGAAGATTACATACGGTTATGAATGCTTTATTGGAAGAATACCTGTTTGAGATGCCATCACCAAAGCTAAAAACTGTGAAAATAGACAAGAAAATGGTAGTTTCTAAACTTAGTCCCGTTATCCAGAACGAAGATTTGTCCCGCTTCATATTATAAACATGTTCGAAAGACTAAAAAGCCTCTTTGTTTCATTAAGCATACGCAATTACCGCATATTCTTTATGGGGCAGGGCTTGTCATTGATAGGCACGTGGATTCAGCGGGTAACCATGGGTTGGTTTGTGTATAGGCTAACCGGCTCAGCATTCCTGCTGGGATTGGTTAGTTTTTTATCCATGATTCCTTCTTTTTTTATCAGTCCATTTGCGGGTGCTTGGGCAGATAGATGGAACAGGCACAAAACTATGATTATTACCCAAATAGCCTTCTTTGTACAAACTTCCGTGCTGGCAGTATTGGTAATAACCGGGGTTATAAACAAGGATGTTCAGTATCCACCNNTACTGGCACTTATCCAGGGCGTTATAGAAGCCATTGATGCACCAATTCGGCAGAGCTTCGTAATAGATTTGGTAGCAAAGCGGAGTTTGTTACCAAATGCTATAGCCACAAACTCAGCTATGTTTAATGGAGCAAGGTTGATTGGCCCGGCCGTGGGTGGTTTTCTAATTGTGATGTTTAGCGAGGGAATATGCTTTGCAATTAATGCAATATCCTATATTCCTGTTATTGTATCGCTGTTCTTTATAAAAATTTCATACCCTCCGGTGCCCAGGCAGCAGGACCA
>DIMZ01000052.1:7011-8376 GCA_002425825.1 Cloacimonetes bacterium UBA5553
ACGTTACTCATGGCGAAGTATGCCAATTAGATATCTGGTGCTAAACTTGGCGATGTATACGCTGTTAGGCATGTCTCATGTAACCCTTATGCCTGTGTTTGCCAAAGATATATTGCATGGTAATTCAGGCACTCAGGGATTGCTGATGTCCACTGTAGGCATTGGTGCCCTTTTGGGCTCGATGTTCCTTGCTTCGCGAAAGAACATTCGAGGCATGGCGCAAAGATTGTTCCTGCTGGGGGCTATATACAGCATAGTGCTTATCTCCTTTGCTTTTTCCAGTTCAATTGCTTTTAGCATGTTCCTAATGCTGTTTATTGGCCTGAGCGGGATGATGACCATGGCCACGACCAATACCCTGATACAGAGTGTGGTCAGCAACGAGATGCGTGGTAGAGTAATTAGCTTATATACGATGGCTTTTTCCAGCATGACGCCTTTTGGGAGCTTGCTGATGGGCAGCCTCTCAAGTAGGATTGGAGCCAGATATACCATACTGGCTTGTGCTTCTGTTTTTCTGATTTGGTCATTAAACGGGCTCAGATTTGTGCCCAGGTTTTTGCGTGCAATTTTACGTATGCTGGTGATAAGCGATAACACCGAAGTTTACCGCGTGAAGCCATTATCAGCGGAGTTACAGACATGAAGATTGTGTTTCATTTGGGTAAAAGAAGCCCAGACTATAGATCTCTGATGCGGGAGCAAGGGGACTTTGAGGTGGATGGAAGAATTGTTTCGCCCTCCAGCCTGGTTATCGCCGAGCAAACTCACTCCAATTTGGTGCATATATGCAGCAAAGAAGACAGTGGAGCGGGTTTGGGCGGCAAACCCCAGATAAGTATTGCCGACGGCTTCGTTACTGATGTCCCCAATCAGTTTTTGCTTATCCGAACTGCAGATTGTACACCAGTTATTCTGTTTGATCCGATTAAACTGGTAGTAGCTGCCGTGCACAGCGGTAGAGAGGGTACTCGCAAGAACATTTCCGGAGAGGCTTGCAGGATAATGAAAGAAAACTTCGGGTGCACAACTACAGATATTATCGCCTATATTGGCGCAGGGATATGCCATAAACATTATGAGGTAAGCGAAGCGGTGTACGATGAATACAATGCTTCGATGCTGGCAATGGGTTTGAATCCGGTAACAAGCCTGCATCGACATATAGACATCCGCGCGGGCATATTTCAGCAGCTAATACAAAGCGGATTACCCTTCAAAAACATAGAAAACGTGTTAGACTGCACTTTCGAAAATGAAGACTACCACTCTTACAGACGAGAAGGCAGCCACAATCGCCAAATAAATCTGGTGGGAATTGTATATGAATAAAACACTTACCAATAAAGCCGGAAACCTTGTATT
>DIMZ01000115.1:0-6112 GCA_002425825.1 Cloacimonetes bacterium UBA5553
GCTTAGATATTACTAAACTGAAGCTCTTTAGCTCGGCAAATCCAAAATTGAACTCCTCACCTTTCAAAAAAGCTTCTATGCTGCTTAGCAGCTCAGCGGGGATATAATCAATCCCCTGAACGGCAGCACTCTCTTCTTGCATCAGGATGATAGTATCCAGATGCTCGGGAAGCTTGCGGATAACATCAATCTTCATGTGATCTCCTTATATATTCCATGTCTATTAAAAGTCTTCTGTTAAGCTAAGGTAATAAGTTGGCTTGCCAATTTCTGATAAATCGGTTAGCCATGTAACGTCGAACTTCAGCACAAAATAGCCGAGGTTCATGCGTGGGCCAAAACCATAGCCAAGCTTTATATCCTGCAGCTTATTCTTGTTCATGCCACGAAACTTGTCGGTATCATCCCACACGCTGCCTGCATCGGCAAAGATGCTACCGCGGATATTGCCCATAGCCAGCGGGATGGGAAAGGCAATGGCAATATAGTCCATAAAGGGGAAACGAAGCTCCATGCTTGCCAGTGCTTTCTTATGCCCACTAAGCGTGCTATCCAATGCCCGTACACCATAATAGCCGCTTAGGCTGAATCTATCCGGATTCTTACCCGTGCTTACGCCGGCATTAAGACGCATAGCCAGGCTGTATCTGCGGCTAAACAGGTTATAGCTGCGAATATCCACATAGTTAGTAAGATACTCCAAATCATCTATAGCAAAGCTCTTGCGAATGTGATATAATGCCCGCCAGCCCACCAAAGGCCCAGTAGAACCGGATAGCGAATTGTCGAACACCATGCTCAAACCGGGGGCAAATACAGTGTCTTTGTTTACCTGGATGTCTTCAATCCAGGTTTCACTGGCTACGTTTGCTGCCGGAAGCCAATCCCATGCCTGTTCCACCTGATAGATGCGGTTATCAAATTCCAATCTGCTAAATCTGCTAAAGGGATATCTATACACCAGGTTAATTCCTGTTTCCCGGTTGCGCAGGCGCATGTATTCATCCTGCCCGGGCAGCACCCTGCGGTAGAGGTATTCATCATAGAAGTTATACAGCCCAATGCCATAATCAGCACGTTTCTTCAGGTATATGTAAGACAGCNNATTGGACTGCTCCAGCGAGCTACTAATGCCCAGGCTGATGCCTATGCCATGATTGCCCATTAGGTCACTAAACCCCAGATCAACATTGCCAAAAGCTCCCATAGACGATGAATATGCCATGCCTCCCCATAGATAATCCAATGAAAAGCGGGAGCGATACGGTTTTATCTCTATGCTTCCGCTAAGGCTATCCGGCTTGTCGTCCCAGGCAAAACTTGGAAAGAGGTATAGCGAATCTTCGAAGCTATACTCATGCTCTTTGAATATGGGACGGCGGGGATCGGGCTTACGTGCGGGATTAGTGCGCTTCACCTCAGCTTTGTTGCGTTTTCCAAAGTTGTATAGCCTATTCATATCTATACTGCCTAAAAGCCCTGTATCTCTATTTATCGCGCCGGAAATAGGATGCTCTTCGTAAGTTACGCTGGCAAATGGCTTGTCGTCAAAATACAGGTCCCATGCCCCGTCAAAGTAGTTCGACACCAACATGTATTCATCATTGGGGCTAATGTCCGCCGCGAAAATGCCAGCCATGGTTTTACCAAGCTCTCCCCTAGTGTTATCCTTCAGGTTCACAATCTCTAAGTTGCTTATCCTATCACGATTAGATATAAACACCAGCTTGCTGCCATTATCCGCCCAAACCGGAGCGAAGCAATCAAAGTCATCATTAGTTACCTGAATTGTAGTATTTGTGGCAATGTCGTAGTAAAACACGTCGCGCACCAGATTTGAAAACAGTCCATAACGGATTGACTCGGGAGTATATATCCGTTCAGACGTAAACGCTATGCGACCGCCATCGGGAGAAAAGCGGGGGTTGGCATCGTTATAGGCATCGTTGCTAATACGTGTAAGCTGTTGGCTGCCGAGGTCATATAGATATAAATCTGCCTGCATTCTGCTCTGCCCGGCTATCACCAGGCTCTTGCCATCGGGGGAAACGTCCACCTCATAAACTGCGCTTAGTGAGGGGAAGCTAAGGGTTTGCAATATCTTCCTTTTATCTACATCAAAGATGTGAACTCTATCGCCATCTGCTGTTTTGGCGGCAAAAGCTATGCGGCGATTATCGGGGAACCAGCTAAGCGTGGAGCGGAAATAATAAAATTCCTCCAGTTTCCTGCTGCTTTCGCCTCTTAATATCATCTTATTCTCTGCCAGTCCTTGCGTGCCAGCCATCCAGATGCTATACCTTGCTCCTGCATTGGAGTAGTAAACATAACGGCTGCCATCAGGAGAGAAGCGAGGAGAGAAATTGAAGTATGAACCATCTTTCTTGTGAAAAGTACGCTGATCTAGGCTTTCCATAGGGATGCTATGGCTGTTTATGCGGGGAAAGTAATCGCGCTTTAGCTGGTAGTTCCAGCGTGATTCCAGGTCTTTGAATTCCATTCCGAATACTTTCTTGGTTGCCTCGTCTATATTGCTCATATTTCTTAGGGCAAAGAAGTATTCGGTAATTTTGTGCCTTCCCCAGGCTTCCGCTATGTAGCTAAGGAAGCTTTCGCCCATCCGGTATGCCAGATAGCCATCGCTTTCTTGCAGCTTGCCAATCTTGTCATTTATCACCATGTCCATCAGGAACATGTTATTATAATCATCCTCGCCCCCAATAGACAGATACTCCGGCAAACCTTCCGAAAACCAGAAGGGAAAGGCAATGGGACGCAAGGGAGTAAAGGTATTTACGTACCTGTTATCCAGCGCATTCACATAAGCATGAGTAAGCTCATGTGCCAGTAGCTCTTCCAATGCTGCATAGCTACCATCAAAAGGAACCACAACCCTATTGCGCAAGCTTTCTGTAAATCCGCCCACTCCTTCTGTTAACAGCGGGTAGATTATATTGGTAGTTTGAAATTCAGACTTGGTGGCATAAAAGATAATCGGAATACTACTAAGAATGGGTATCTTAAATTCTTCTTTTATATAGTAATAGGTGTCTTCTGCCATTAGCGAGGCAATCTTGCCAAATTCATCTTCTCCCTTTGGGAAATAGATGTCGAAGTGCATAGTTTGAATCTGAGACCATTCCTGTTGAACGGCGTTTACCTTGTTTTTCCCAAATGATAATGCATTTGCCACGCCTACAAGCATTAGCAGCAGCAGAATAGTATATGTTGCTTTTTTCATTGTAATCCTAAAACAGACTGAATTTCACGTATTTCTTGGGGTTTGCCTTGATGTCTTTTATTAGTGTATCAAGATTTTCTATGGATGCATTTAGCTTTTTGTAAAGTTGGTCGTCATTCAGCAGTTTTGCCGCTGTTCCATCTCCGCTGTGCAGGGTTTTGGCTGTGGCATTAAGGTTGTCAGACAATGTCCTCAAGCTGTCCAGAGTCCCATTAATCTTTGCCAAAAGCGGTCTGGTGTCGGCAATGCTGTTCTTTAGGGGTTCACGATTTTCCTGCAACACATCGTTTATCCCCGCGCTTAGCCTATCCACCCGGGCAATGGCATTGCTTATCTCGCTTTTTAGCTCTTTTACTGCCGTCTCGGTGCTTTGCAAGGTGCCGTCTGCAGTTCTAATCAATTGCTTGGAATCATCCAGCAAGCCTCCGGGTGACCTAAGGGCTACCAATGTCTCCTGCAGTTCGTTTAAGGTTAAGCTTGCCTTCGCAATCATGTTCATCATGCCTTCAGGTGTGCTGCCGGTATGTATAACGTTGCTATTCAGCCCGGCAGAGCCTGTTCCGGGGCTTATCACCAGTGTCTTGATGCCCATCAGTCCACTATCTGCCACCAAAAACCTGCTTCCTTCCTTAAGGGTTATATCTGAGTTAACTCCGGCACTAACGATTATTCTATCTTCCTTTGCCTTTATGCTCTTGATGCGCCCCACTTCCATGCCTCTATACACCACCTTGTCGCCTACTTCCAAGCCGTTTACGTCTTCAAATCCGATAAATAGTGTATAGCTGGAATTCATTGCCAGGCGATTTGTAAGCCAGAGATAGCTGAACAGCAGGATTAGCACTATTATCACCGTCCAGAGTCCGGTTTTTATCTGCACTTTGCGAATATCTGGATAAAACTTCTTCAATTCCACCTCAAGTTTTTAGCTGCTTCTTCTCGGCTGCGGGGAACAGCACATTGTTTAGTATCAACCTATAGCCGGGGGACGTTTTATATAGCTCAAGGATGGTTTCCGGATCGCCAACCTTCTGTTGATAATCTTCGGGATCGTGTCCACCGTAAAAGGTAAAAGTGCCTTTGCCGATATTGCCGTGAATGTACTTAACTTCATTTTGACCCGGTACTTCTGCTAATATAATAACGCTTTTCTTCACCTTGTCCTTAAAAAAAGAAGTGGTTTGCCCCAAAAAACCATCTATTACATTGGTGTGGCACTGGGTTAGCATAGTGGGCACGGGATCGTATTTTGCCGAGAAGTCGAAAAGCTGAAAGTAGTCTGCCTCTGCTCCGCGCAAGCGGGAATAGTCGCTGGCATCTATGTCTGAGAATTCGTATTCAAAGGGATTGGGGCGAACGCTGAAGTTTTCAAAGGCAAAGGTGCGGCTAAAGTCCAGCTTTTTTTTATACTGCGGGTCTATGCCATCTCCGTCTATTGCCGAATCAACAATGTCTATCCCCTTGGCTGCCAAGGCTATATCAAAGGTATCCGTAGCCGCACACATGGCAAACATAAAGCCGCCACTTAGCACAAAGTCTCTAATCTTATCCGCCACTGCATGCTTTAACTGCCACACTTTTGCATAGCCATGCTTGGCTGCCATGGCTTCATTTACCCGCACATCGTTTTGGTACCAGCTTGTGTTGCGATAAGAGCCATAAAACTTGCCAAACTGACCGGTGAAGTCCTCATGATGCAGGTGCAGCCAGTCATAATCGTTCAGTTTGCCTTCTAACACTTCATCGTCCCACAAACGGTCATAATCTATCTCTGCATATTCCAATGCCAGCGTAACCGCATCGTCCCATGGTAAGGTGCTGGGAGGGATATACACGGCAATTTTCGGCTCTTTCTCCAAGGTTACGCTCTCCATGTTTGCTTCCTGTATCTCGCTTAGTATTGCCCCCACCTGTGCGGAGGACACCCGCTCAAATCGCACTCCCCGAATGTTGCAAAGCGCAGCCATGGCATCGGAATCTGGAAACAAAAAGCTGCCACCACGATAGTTTAACAGCCATTTGCCCACCAATTGCTCCTTTAGCCCATAAAAGGCAATACCGTAAGCCTTTAGGTGATTTGTTTGGCTGATATCCATCGGGATTAGAATCTCGGCATATATTGGTGAAAAAGCAATGCATAACAACACTGCAAGGAGGATTATAATACGCGCAAAACCCCTGTTCAATGGGCATTCACGGGCTGTAGAAAACATAACTTACCTCCTTTATGAAGCATCCCGGTAGCGCAATTGGCTACAAATCCGTGCCATAATCCCTATTGCTGTCTTTTGCTGTCAAGACAATTCTTTACCCGTTCATGTCACCCCCCTTTTTTCTGATTGAAGCAAGCGATGTGGAAAAGTGGAAAAGTGAAACACGGGCGAGACATATAGTGTTGGGGATTCGATAAGCCGAGAGGTCTATGCAGGTGGAGTATCGTAGCATATACTTGCACATCTTCATCTGTAATCCGTAAAAGATAATAGAAAAGCAGTATGATAGTACGGGTGCTCGCCGTGTTGCCTGGTATCTTCGTTTTGACTTTCAATTTGCCCCAGCCATCGCACTTTGGAGCTTCCGCGCTTTACAAGTGATGCTACCGGGCTATCAGCCGCTATCCCTTTAGCAAATTGTGAGTTAAAACATGGACAATACAAAGCATGAGTAGCCTGCTCTGTGTTTTAATCGATGAAGTAGTTCCTCAGAACTCGTTGATAATCCCGCTTGAATCGTGTTAACCAAATGATGTAGTAATACTGAACTCGTCGTGTTGCCTGGTATCTTCGTTTTGACTTTCAATTTGCCCCAGTCATCGCACTTTGGAGCTTCCGCGCTTTACAAGTGATGCTACCGGGCTATCAGCCGCTATCC
>DIMZ01000115.1:6123-8050 GCA_002425825.1 Cloacimonetes bacterium UBA5553
AACCGGGCTACAAACCATTATCCCATTAGCAAATTGTGAGTTAAAACATGGTTGGCAAGATAGGCAAAAGGATTTGATCAAAAAAGAGTAAAAGAGATAACGGGAAGAACGTAAACGTAGACGTTAAGCGTTAGAGGTTAGACGGTATAGGTTATATGGGAGAGCCTCCTGTCGTCCCTGACTCGATGGGGAATCCAGTTCTTTATTGTTCCCACGAATTGCACGAGTTACCACACGAATATGCACGGCAGAAAGGGATAGGGCTGCCGAAATCTGTTCGGCAGGGCAGCGAAGCTGCCTGACTGTAAGCGAGCATTGCTCGCTGTGGCAAACAGATTTTGCCACCCCATTGCCCCTAGACCTATCGATCTGTCTGTCACTCCTCCACTCTTATGTCGTTCCCGACTTGATCGGGAATCCAGCCCTTATATAGTCCACGAATTACACAAATCAGCACGAATTTCATTTACTCCAGCATACCAGAACTCCAGCACCCTGTTACTCTGTTACTTTATCACTTTATCATACCCCAACACTCTATGTCCAGCTCGTGTTTCACTTTTCCACGCTGGTGACCCCAGCACACCAGCCCCTTTTGTGGACACCTGCAGTACTTCCAAAAAAGGGAGTTTGGCTTCGGATTGCGTTGCTGTGATTGATTAGTAACGCGGATCAGACAGATTAACGCGGATATCCCGAGGATGAACATCCAAGCTCTGGAAGAACGCAGGTTGTTGACAAACCCCGAGCATCGGGGTTTAGGATCCAGATGTTCATAATCGTAAACCACAGGCAGTAAACCCGCATTTACGGCTCTGGCAACGCTGATGCACAAAAAAGTATAGTTTGAAGTTGTTATCTTTCATGGGCAAACCTAATATCTAAGCCCTTCGGGCGAAATAGCATAGCGACGGGTTCGGAGAGCCTCAGGCTCGCAGACCCTCGTAAAAAAGCACCCCCAGTAAAAGCCCCTTAGGGCGACACATCCTTTCTATTTATATCCTAATCCGTAGCCGGCATCTGCCCCACAATCTGCATCGTCTTCACACTAACCGTGCATACCCGCATCAGTAGGTCTATCACCTTGTCTTTGTAATCTGCAAAGCGGTAGGTGTTAAATAGCTTCGCGATGGTGGGGTCTTTGGGTTTCTTTTCTTTGTATTGGTCAAGTATCCATTCCAGCGCACTGCGATTGCCAAGCTTGTAATCCCAGGCAANNAAGTGCAGGAATACCCGTAAGGCTGGTGATTTCATCCAGAATGATGCTGCCATGCTCCTTATCCGCTTTCAGCTTAGCTTTGGGTGTGCCGAGTGTGTCCAACTCGGTATCTATGCGTGCTAAGGGGTATGGCTCCGCAGCTTCAAAGCCGATATGCAGTTCCATAAGTTCTTTGCCCCACTCTGCCCAAGTGCGGAAGCCATCATAATAGGGTATGCGGGGAAAGCTACGCTTAAGGTTAAGCTCATACTTTGCGCGGTAGGCAGGATGGTGCAGCACGGCATACACATAATGGAAGATATCCGTTTTGGTGATGGTAGCATCGGCATAATGCGCACGGAACTCTGCCAAAGCCCAATCGGTGATATTATCATAGCGGTTGCCGTCTTGGTCGTAACGGTAAAGAGGAAAGCTTTGAATTGGATCAAGTGAAAATAACGCTAGGTTTGTTAACCTGTCTGACGCAAGCAGCGTATAACATAAGCGTTCACCATACAACGAGCTAATCAGAATGTTAGGCTTATCTAATTGCTTGCCAAACATCTCTAAGTGGTTTGCAGTTAGTCTATCGCTACACTGATTCATTGAGTAATAGTACATGTTAGTAAATGGCCTATAGGTGGTTTTTGTAATACACTCTGGATCGTGGGTTAAATGAGCCTTGTTCTTGTAATGCGAAAGAAGTGTACTACTCCATTTGATTTCATA
>DIMZ01000115.1:8095-9832 GCA_002425825.1 Cloacimonetes bacterium UBA5553
TATGAAGTAATCCATTTTGCGGTTAAGTGTCTTTTCATCATAATCGTAAACCCATTCATCTCTGTTTGTGGACACACCTAACGAAAACAACTTGAATATCGCTTTAGAAATGATACCAGATTTCACTGCCTTATCTGCCACAGGTATCATCTCTTCCCAATCGTTTTCCACGAGGTTTATCCAGTTGTTGTCCTTGTCCGGTTGGATATGCTCGAAGGGGATACTCTCAAGTTTGCTTTCTGTAAGCCATTGCAACTTATCTTCTTTGCGCCAATCGTCCTGCATGGATATGTATTCTATTCTGCAAGTGCTTTTATCCCTTTTATATTTCTTTATCAGGAACATAATTGCTACCCCGGTCTGGATGCCAAATACATTGTGGGTGGTTCCTGCTATTTTGGGATTTTGCCGAACATCGCTTTTGGTGTCTATAATATAAGCATAATCAAACTCATCCATAAGGGTCTTACGAAAGCCATCAAAGGTTCTGCTGTCAATAAAAGAGCGATTGGTGACAAAGGCAATAATCCCGTTTGCATCAAGCCTATCCATCGCCCATCTATAGAAGCGGGCATACATATCATACACCTTGGTCTTTTGTGCGGTGCTGTGCTTAATGTATGTGTCTTTTATGCGTTTATCAATTTTGGGGTATTCCCTATTCTTGTTATTCTCGTTTTCGTTCATCTGATTGGCATTATAGGGCGGGTTACCGATGATCACCGATATCTTGCGTTCATTCTGGCGTTTGATGCGTTCGGCATTCTCATCTGTAACGCTGAAGATATCCATTTCCGCATCTTTATTCATATTCACATAGTTATCTAGGGTATCCACAAAGCAGAGGTTTTCAAATTCCGCATAGCTGCCCATCTTTTGCTTGTAGGTGAATTCAATATTCAGATTGGCGATGTAATAGGGCAAAATCTCCACTTCGTTGGCGTGTAGTTCGTGCTTATATTTGTATTCCAGCTTGTCCTTGCGGATGTGGTCTATTATATCGCAGATAAAGGTGCCGGTACCTGTGGCGGGATCGAGTATTTCCACTCCCTTATCCTGCAGCATTTTGCCAAAGTGCTTTTGCAGCAGATAGTCCGTGCTGTCTATCATAAAGCGGACAATCTCATTGGGGGTATAAACCACGCCCAGGCGGTCTGCCTTCTTGGGGCTATAGCTTTTGTAAAAGGTTTCATACACCACTTTTAAGAAGCGTTGCTTTTCGTGGTGGTCGGCAATCTGGGCAGCGCGGGCATTAATGGTGTCGTAATAGTGTTTAATCCCTGCCAGGCAGCTTTTACGGACTTCTTTGGTAAAGAAAGTGGCAACCAGTTTCTCCAGTTCGCGGGCAATGTTATTGTCCTGATGAAAGTATGGCTCATCGAAAATGGTATTGAAGATATCGGCAGTAAGGATATGCTGGATAACCATTTCGCGGATGTCCTCAGGCGTAATGTTGGGGTTCACCACCTCACGCAGCAAGTCCAGAAATGTGTTCCGTGCCTTCTGATAAGCCGGGTTTTGCTCCGCATGGGTTTCTATCATAGTACGCAGGGCTTCCGTAACCTTGGGGACATCGGCTTTGAATAGCTCTATCGCTACTCTGAACTCGTGCACTTCGGGGCGTTCAAAGCTTACAAATTGCTTTAGCAGCTTATCCAGCTTGGGCACGTCCTCCATTTTGCATTCTGCCACGCGCCTGCCATTTTGATACAATACCGCATGGATGCTATCTTCAAA
>DIMZ01000083.1:0-6343 GCA_002425825.1 Cloacimonetes bacterium UBA5553
AGCTCAGCTGGGAGAGCGCTTGCTTTACACGCAAGTGGTCGGGGGTTCGAGTCCCTTAGCGCCCACCATTATATAAATTTACAACTTGTTAAATGGTTAACAGGTTATCCAAAGCCTTCAGCCGCATAACAAATGGGGATGAATGAAGATAGCAATCACAGGTGCCAACGGCTTCGTAGGCAGCAATCTTATCCGGCACTTTCAAACAGCAGGACATGAAGTTCTGGCTTTGGTGCGTTCGGTGGAAAGTGCCAATCTCCTTCGCAATATCGTAAAGACCATCGTGGTGGACTATAGCAATCCCGGCCCTCTGTATGAAGCTTTTTGCGATATGGATGTAGTTGTTCATAATGCAGGAAAAACCAAAGCTCTGGATATGGACGAAATGATGCAGGCAAACGTTAGCACCACAGATAACATCATTACGGCAATTAACTCGCTTAGCAAGGTTACCCAGCTAATCTATATAAGCTCTCAGGCTGCTTCGCGTCCCAGCTATGGCAATGTTCCCGTTAAAGAATCCGATGCTCCGGCTCCGCTTACAAACTATGGTAAGAGCAAACTGGCGGCAGAGAACCTGATAAGAAAGAAGTGTAATCAGCCATATACAATAATCCGTCCATGCTCGGTGTATGGTGATAACGACAAAGATTTTCTTTCGCTCTTCAAAATGGTAAACATGGGCTTCAGCTTCCAATTAGGCAAAACAGACAAGCTGCTAAACATGATTCATGTAAATGAACTAGCGGAGTTTATAAGCCTATGTCTGATGAACGAGAGGGTTTTTGGCCAGATAGTCTTTGCCACCGATACAAAGGTATATTATCAGAGCCAGATTATGAGAAGCATTGCCCGTGCTTTGCACAAAAGCCCCAAATACGTGGTTATTCCCGAAGTTATCGCCAAGCTTGCGTTCACACTTGGGGGATGGTATGGAAAGCTGTTTAGCGTGGCGGTAATTGTTAATAAAGATAAGATGAAAGAGATTATGGCTCCCGGCTGGGTGGCGGATACTTCGAAGGCAAAAGAACTGCTGAATTGGAATCCTACACCTGATTTTGACTTGAATATAATGGAGACGGTAAAATGCTATCGCGCGCTTGGCTGGCTATAATAGTTCTTTTGGGATGTGGCTTTTTGTATGCCCAGGCAGATAGCCTCGATGCAGTAGTGGAGTCTGATTCCACTCGCTTTCTTTTCGCACGAGCCCGTAAAGCAGAGATTGAGGATTGGCTGCAAGTAAATAGAAAAAATACAAGCAATCCATATCTGATTAGCAGGGCATTACAATCTGATATCGGGGATATCTACAACGCAGGTTATCTTTCTATTGGCAGACCAAATGTAGCGATGCCATATAGACACGGCTTAGAACAGCTTGCTTCCGCATATTCTGCTTCGCTATATCATGGTTATTACAACAGCTTTTACAATAGCAACAACACCTTAGGCAGCGTTAATTACAGCGTAGCATCCTATCCATTTGAACCTACATTATCTATGATTCATGGTGGCATAGGCGAGCAACAACACCGCTTTGCCCGTGTTATGCTTAAGAAGGGAACTTTATTGGGGTTCAGAGGTGCGGAATATCAGGGTGATATGCTGGTGCAGAATGGCATTTGGACAGATATTAATTCAGCCGAAACGTCCATGAAGCATTATGTCTGTGCCGAACATGGTTTGCTAAAGTTTGAAGCTGAATATGCGTCATGGGCGAAGGATGTGGCAATGTCGGAGCTGATGCCCATCTACTGGCAGGCTAATAACTATAAACTGGCACATGATCAAAAACATCAATATGCTGCTATTAAACTACCATATGCAGAGCTAAAAGTACTAAGCAGTAAGGAAACTGCTACTCATAACTCCTTTGCCAGGAAACTTGAGAACGAAAGCACGCAGTTAAACCTTAGTTATCTTTATGATGCAGGCACCTATAATGCCAGCCTTGCCTATGAACGCGCTTGGACAAAAAGCAACTTCGATATACCACTTAGCTTTGATAGAGAATACTACAAAGATAAGCTAAGCGCAAGCTGGGATAGCTATCCCGGTGCCTTGTTGAGCGTAAAGGCAGATTTATTAGACTGGAAAAGATCCCGGCTGTTTTCAGACCTTGCCATACCCTACAAGGGGCATCTGTTTGGCGTTTATGCCAATGCCAGAATAGACTCAGACAGCACCGCACTGATGGTAAACAGCATTTATAGCGGTGCCGCCGCACTTGATGTGATGGATATATCTATCCGAAATGAAGTGGCGGGATATCTGCGTTATGAATACCAAGGTGTGTCGAGCCTGTTGGCAGTGGGAGCAAAGAAAGTACGTCAACGCGCTTTGGCAAACCTAAACATTAGCGATGAGCAGTTTTTTGTACGTCTGGCATTCGATATCAAGCAATCTTGGCGAAGCTGGGAACTGGAAACTAGGCCATATTGGATTTGGACGAAGGCGGATGCCAGCATGTGTGAAAGCCCGGAATTCACATTTCAGGGAGTGCAAAACCTCTATTATCATTTGCCTTACAATAATTCTCTGGTAGCAGGCTTTGGGCTAAGCGGTCACTCCGGCTACTACACTGCCAACACAGCTAATCCGGTATTGATAGAGGCTTCCACAGTGTTAGATATGTGGGCAGGATTTAATATCGACCGCTATTTTGAGCTGCGCGTTAAAATGCTCAATGCCTTGGAAAGCTCCGTTTATGGAGCCTTCCCGGCACCGAGATCACTGCATGTAGAACTTAGGTGGTTCTATCTAAATTAATGTTTAATTTTGCTTCAGGTGTTCGTGTAGGAAATCATGATATTCGGGGTTATTGAACACCAGTTCGTCATGAGTTCCCTTATGGGCTATGCCCTGTTTATCCAGAAACAGCACACTACTTACGTAGCGTAGGGTTGACAAGCGATGCGATATCACTATGGCTGCAATATCTGGATAGTTCGCATCTATACTCTGCCAAAGCTTTTCTTCGTTTTCGGCATCCAGACTTGCTGTAATATCGTCCAATATTAGCAGTTGCGGTTGTTTTACCAAAGCTCTGGCAATGGTAACGCGTTGCTTCTGTCCGCCTGATACACCCAATCCGCGGTTACCAACCAGGGTTTCATCTTTATCGGGAAAACCTGCTATCTCCGCTTCAAGCTGGGCTGTCTGCACCGCAGTTTGATAGTCCTTTTCATCTGCACTACCCACAGCAAAGAGAATGTTATCTTTCACTGTTCCGCCAAACAGCAGAGGCTCCTGGGGAACATAGGCAACCACATTGCGCAGGCTATCAATATCCACATTGGTAATATCTATGCCGTTCACCTTTATCTCACCCTCGCCGGGCTGCAACAAACCTAAGACCAGATTGGCAATAGTGCTTTTACCACTCCCCGTAGCACCAAGGATAAGCATACGCTCGCCTTTGTTCAGATCAAAGCTACAGTGCTTTATTACCGGCCCCGGCTTGTCTGGATATTGGCACAGCACATCACGGAAGTTTAAAGCCTGGAAGCTGCTTATCTCCTGTCCTTTGCCAAAGCTGTCGTAAAAGCTGGGATAGTTGCGCATCTCTTCCAAACGGTCTATATTCACAAATGCCTGTTTACCAGACAAGAATAGCTGTGGCAAATCTATAAGCGGGTAGATCATCATGGAGAGATAGGTGTAAAAAAGGAAGAAGGTTCCTACGGTAATCTGTCCCTTTACCGCCATGTATCCGCCAAAGAGGATAACGCCTATCTGGGCAAAATAGTCAATATACTGCCAAATTAGCGAGAGTATGGCATTTAGCTTCACCATGCTCATCTCGGTTTTAAAACGCTGTGCCAAGGCTGTGTCGAAGAAACGGTTATACTTCTCTTCACTCACAAAGCTCTTTACTATTCTTATGCCGGAAAAGCTCATCTCCAATTGGTTATTTATGGCGGAGATTGCCTGTTGGTTACGGTTAAAATTCGCATACAGCTTATCTGAGGTGAAGTAAAACACCACCATCATCAATGGCAAGGGGGCAATGGATAGCAGGGTGAGCTTCACATTGATGCTAAACATCACCAGTAGTGAGAATAGAATCATGGAAAAGGAATTAAAAGCCCTGAATATCCCAGAGCACAAAAACCAGCTAATCTTTGGGTAATCGGACAAATCATCGGTAAGACGAGTAACAATGTCTCCCGTGCGATACTTCTGGAAAAAGCTGAAGTCTTTGCCGGTGATATACTTGAAGTAATACACTCTTAAGCTATGCTCGAAACGGATGTTTACCCAACCCCGGATGGCAGGATAGAAACCGGTAACTAACTGCGCTATGCCTATAGCAAAGAACAGCGTGATAACCCGATTCACTTCCTTTAACGGAGTGGGATGCTTCAGCGGATTGGCTATCACGTCTTTCAGCAGGTCTATCATCAGCTTAAACACCCATGGGTAGGCAATGGACACTGCAGACGAACCCAGCGTAAATACTACCATTATAACAATGAATAGCTTCTGCTGTTTCCACTGCTTTATAATCCATGCTATGTTTCGGTTCATCTATTGCTCCTGTTGCACCAACTGCAGTTCAACTAACTTGCGATAGTCCGCTGATCTGCCCATAAGTTCGTTATGAGTTCCACGGGCGATAATCTCACCGCCACTAAAATACAATATCTCATCAGCATCCAGCACAGAGGTAAGCCTATGTGCCACCACCAGAGCGGTTTTGTCGGCAAATACCTGTTGCATAGTGCGCTGAATCTTGGCTTCTGTTTGAGGGTCTATGGAGGCAGTAGCCTCGTCCATCACGATTATCTCGGAGCTAAATGCCAGTGCCCTGGCAAAGCTGATAAGCTGCTTCTCCCCTTGTGAAATGTTCTGTCCACGTTCCGATAGCTCAGAATCCAAGCCCTGCTCCAAATTTCCGATAAACTCATCTAACTGCACAATCGAGATGGCTTCTTTTACCTTGCTAATGTCCACCGCGTCATTATACACTCGCACGTTCTCCAGTATTGACCCGGGGAACAGGAATATATCCTGCAGTATCAGGCCAATCTTGCTACGCCAGGCACGAAAGTCCAGCTCTGTTAAAGGANNGGTTATGCAGCCTTTTTGCACCGGATAAAATCCGCAGAGCAGGCTTACCGAAGTGGTCTTACCGCTTCCTGAAGCACCAACCAAGGCAATCTTTTTGCCTTTGGGAATGGTGAAACTAACGTTCTTTAGTACCCACTCTTCGTCTTTGTAGGCAAACCATACGTTTTCGAAGCTAATCTCATGCTTGAACACAGGCAGGTTCGAGCCAGTAAATTGCTCTTCCTCGGTNNCGGTTGGCAGCTCCGTAAGCTCCAGAATCCGCTTCAGCGACACAAAAGAACGCTGTATCTGCATCACATTCTCTGAGATATGCATTAGCGGCCATATCATATGATAGATATATTGAATAAACACTATCAAGGTACCGATGCTAACCGTTCCCACGATTATCTTGGGAGCTGATACCTTAATTATAACCACCACGAACAGCACATTAGAGATAAACATAAATATGCTCTGCGAACCGTATTCTATGAATGATGTTCTGGTTTCCAAAGTCTTTTTAGCCAGAGATGCTTGTTCTATGTCACTTAAAACCTTCTGCTGTTTGTTAAGTGCCTGAATCATCTGCATGCCCTGCACATAGTCGGTAATCTTAGCTGTTATATTGGCATACCTTTCGCGTATTTGGCGATAGAACTTTGAAAGATAGCGAATCAGGAAGCTATATGCCACAATGGACACGATAACCAACGGCATCACATAGATGGTAACTTGCCACTGGCGCACAAACAGCACCGCGAAAACACCAACGAAGAATAGCAGATTACCTATTATGGTGATAGACAAGTCCGAAAACAGCGCTTTCACTCTTTCGCTATCGCTTTCCACACGTGCAATCAGCTCGCCTACCGGCTGCTTGTTGAACCACGGAATGGGAAGCTTTAGCAAATGACGGAATACATCACCCTTGAACTTGGTAATAATCTTTATGCCCAGGCGGGACAGCAATACTATCTGTAAGTAAGACAGCAGACCGGACAATAGCACAACCGCTACAAAGAACATGCCATAACGGTACATTTCCGGCATATTCTTGTTGGGAATACTGCTGTCTATTATTCTTGCCAGGATTAGCGGATGCAGCAAACGTAAGCCACTGGTTACCAACATGGCAAACAAACCAAAAAACAGCAGTCCTATGTCCTTTCTCACGAACGGATAAAGGAGCTTTAGATAGTACGATATCTTCTGCTTTTGCTCTGACATGATTAATTTTCACCTATTTGGATGTTGTATTGATATTGGATTGTTTGCTAAAAGAACTGGT
>DIMZ01000083.1:6356-6536 GCA_002425825.1 Cloacimonetes bacterium UBA5553
GAGGATTCGAACCTCCGACTTCTCGGTCCCGAACCGAGCGCGCTAACCGGACTGCGCTACATCCCGACCGCTTAGACGGTCAAAATCAAGTGAGCAGGAATTCTGTCAAGCATTCTTTTCCTTAGCCTCTTAGCTAATAGTATTGCCTTTCAGCATCTATGTATTTGATCACTGAAAACT
>DIMZ01000083.1:6595-6978 GCA_002425825.1 Cloacimonetes bacterium UBA5553
TTTGGGGCTGATTCTGATCACCGTTTCTGCAAATTTGATCACCGTTTTTACAAATGATTCTGATCACCATTTCTGCAAATCTGATCACCGTTTTTGCAAATCGATCAATAGCATTCCACCTGAACAGAATAATTCTCGATAAAACCTACGCAAAAAACGTGGGAGACACCGGGCGGTGTTCCCACGTCTCGGAGGGCATTCTATGTAGGGTCTGTAGGCTGAGGACATGATCGAATATGGGTGTCTCCATGTCAAGCATGAATATCCTCGATCTTTCTTATCATATTGAGTGGAAAGAACTTGACCACATTATTGAGAGGTGCATAGTAGCACCCATAAATCAACAGTCGGGTAACCGAGAAGGAGATCAAGATGACCAAGCA
>DIMZ01000195.1:0-455 GCA_002425825.1 Cloacimonetes bacterium UBA5553
TAATCCATTTCTTACGCTGTAATCCGAATATTACGCTTAAATTCGATTTTAACGCCAAAACATCCTTGATATTACATTAGCTTATTATCGTGCTTGCTAATTCGCCAACAGGGATTTGCTTATCTATTTCCACTCGCAGATAGTGGTCGGACAGAAATTCACAGCCGTTCTCGGTGTGTAGTTCAACCACGCCTCTTACCACAGTCTGGCTGTCTATCAAGCGCTGTCTATATGACTGTTGGAGCTTGTCTGAGAGGGCTGTAAGTTGCACCATTCTTGCATGTTTGGTATCTTTTGGCACTTGATTTGGCATTTTATCCGCTGGTGTGCCCTTGCGCTTGGAATAGCTGAAAACATGAAGGTAAGCAAGCGGCAGAGAGCTAAGTAACTTATATGTTTCCAAGTGATTTGCCTCAGTTTCTCCCGGAAAGCCGGTAATTACATCGAAGCCAATG
>DIMZ01000195.1:487-5466 GCA_002425825.1 Cloacimonetes bacterium UBA5553
TCAGGCTTGTATTATATCGCCGTCCCATGCGAGAAAGCACTTCATCGGAGCCGGATTGCAAAGGTATGTGAAAGTGTGGGCACAGCTTGCCAATACCGCTTAATCGCTGTATTAACCGCTCTGTAAGTAGCTGTGGCTCAATGGACGAGATACGTATTAGTTCCAAGCCGTTTATAGACGCCATGTTGCTTACTACATCGCCCAAATCGAATTTACCATCTCGATAAAGCCCGAGATTAACTCCGCCTAAAACTATCTCTTTGAAGCCTGAATCGGCAAAGATGCTTGCCTGTTCTATCACCTGTTTCAGAGTAGCCGAACGAGCATGACCGCGGGCATAGGGAACAGCGCAATAGCTACAATAGAAATCACAGCCGTCTTGAATCTTCTGAAATGCCCTGGTGTGCCCAAGCATGTTTGTAGAAGGCTTAAAATAGAATTCCTTAGCGTCCATGATATCCGCAAAACGGTAATCTTCGCTATCTAAAATACTGGCGAGATTAAGCTTATTTTGATTGTCTATTATGTAGTCCACATCGCCCATGCCCTCGATCTCGTTTTTACTGCGCTGGGCAAAACAGCCTGTAACTATTACCTTTATCTGGGGATTGGCGAGTTTACGGGCTAATGCCTGACGAATGTGATATCGGCTTTTATAATCTGTCCTATTGGTTACCGTGCATGTATTTACGATGTAGATATCGGCTTCGGAATCCCAATCTACTACAGCGCATTCATCAGCGGAGAACTGGTCTAAGAGGATGGCAGATTCTGCCTGGTTAGTTTTGCAACCAAGCGTTTTAATGGCGATGCGTATCATTTAGTTAGATAGCCATATATGCTTTTTGCATATAGCTGGTGTTCTACCTTCAGAACTTTAGTGGCGATGTCTTCGGGGCTTTGGCAGGTATCGATAGCAACCTTTTGGCTGGCAACAATAGTACCATGATCATATAGAGGGTCAACAAGGTGGATGGTGGCACCGGATTCCCTCTCCCCCGCTTCCCATACAGCCTTGTGCACAGCCATGCCATACATGATTTCTCCGCCATATTGGGGTAACAAAGCAGGATGAATATTCAAGATGGGAATGGCAATGGAGCTAATGAAGCTTGCGCTAAGTTGCTTTAGAAAACCGGCAAGGGCTATTAGAGATATGTTATTCTCTATACATAGCTTAGAAACTTCGGCTTCGAAGCCAGCCATGTCTTTGGCAGAAACTACAAAAGAGGGGATGCCTAAGTTTTTGGCTAAGCTGAAAGCAGGTGAATCGGCTCGCGTGAACACAGCCAGAGCAATTTGCACGGGAAGATTGTGTTTCTTCCAATATTCGTGCATGGCAGATAGATTACTACCCCGGCTGTGTCCGCTGCTTAATACTGCTATTTTATAAGTGATAAATGAAGCTCTTTCCATTGGGTATTGTCAACTTCCGAAGGTGCCTGGGTCATGAGATCGGTAGCCTTTAAGGTCTTTGGGAAAGCTATCACATCGCGAATGGATTCTGCTCCGGTCATAATCATTACCAAACGGTCTAAGCCGGGAGCAATTCCTCCATGAGGCGGAGTTCCATACTTTAGCGCATCCAAAAAGAAGCCAAAGCGTTGTTTTAGGTCTTCCTCTTCAAAGCCAAGGACATTAAATATCTTGCGTTGAATGTCGAACCTGTGGCAACGGATACTACCGCTGGAAAGCTCCATGCCATTGCAAACAAGGTCGTATAACTGGCCTAAGATATCGCCAATTTTGTCGGGCATATCAAGATAGGGAATATGCTCTTCTTTGGGCAAGGTGAACATGTGATGCGCAGGCTCCCAACGATTATTCTCTTCATCGCGGCTAAAGAGCGGGAAGTCGGTTATCCAACAGAAATTAAACGTATCTTTGGGGATAAGATTCAGTTTGGCGGCTACATGATTTCGCAAGCCAGCCAATACCTTGCACACCGTGTCGTATCTATCGGCAGCTATGGCTATCAAATCGCCTGATTGTGCATTACAGGCAGCTATTATGCCTTTCGCTTCTTGCTCGCTTAAAAACTTCGATATACCCGCTTCAAGACCGTTGTCCGTTACCTTGGCAAAAGCTATGCCTTTTCCTCCTAAGTGTTTGGCAACCTCTATCAGTTCGTCTTGTTGCTTTCGGCTGAATTCGGCTGCGCCGGGGATGGATATGGCTTTTATAACGCCACCAGTTTCAAGGGTGGAGCTAAACACCTGGAAGCAGCTGTCTTTCAGTATGGGGCTTAATTCGCAAAGCTCAAGACCAAAGCGGGTATCTGGTTTGTCGCAGCCATAGCGGTTCATTGCATCAGCGTAAGTAAGGCGTGGGAAGGGAATGGGCAGGTCTATGCCTAAAACTTGACTGAAGAGAGTTTGCATAAGGCGTTCGAGAAGGTCGAATATCTGTTCTTGAGAGGCAAAGCTAAGCTCTATGTCAAGCTGGGTAAATTCTGGCTGTCGGTCTGCGCGTAAGTCTTCATCACGAAAGCAACGAGCAATCTGGTAATAGCGGTCAAAACCCGATATCATTAGTAGCTGCTTAAAGATTTGGGGAGATTGGGGCAGGGCATAAAACTTACCAGGCTGAATGCGACTGGGCACAAGATAGTCACGCGCACCCTCCGGAGTGCTTTTCATCAGTATCGGTGTTTCAATGTCGTAAAAACCTTCAGCGTCTAAGAAACGTCGCATGATGCTAACAATCTTGTGGCGGGTGATGATGATGTTCTGTAGCTTAGCGCGGCGTAAATCGAGATAACGATAGGTTAAGCGCAGGTCTTCTTCCGCCATGGCAGCTTCATTTATCTGAATGGGTAATGGCAGGGTGTCGTTTAAGATAAATAGCTCATTGGCTACTACTTCTATGGCACCAGTGTCCATGTTACTATTCACATTTTGCGCTTCCCTGGCAGAAACTGTTCCCTTGATAGCGAGAACATACTCGTTTCTAACCTTCTCTGCTTTGGCGAATATGTCAGATTGCTCGGGGTGAATTACTACCTGCACAATGCCTTTCACGTCTCTTAGATCAATGAATATCAAACCGCCTAAATCGCGGCGCTTGTGAACCCAGCCCATAATACATNNTATCTCACCACAGTAATGTGTGCGCTCTAAATTGCCAAGATTATCTAACATTGTTCCTCAGTTCATCTTAATTGCTTCATACAAAGCATCTATCTTCTTTACTTCCTCGCCAATGGCGTTTATCATGTGGCATTTATCCAAATACTCGTCTGGAGGATAGATGGATACGTTGTTTCTTGCTGTTTCTGGTAGCATAGCCAAAGCAGCTTTGTTGGGAGTGGCAAACTGAGAATACTCGGCATTACGTTTGGCATTATTGGCTTCAAGCAAAAAGTCTATAAACTTATAAGCTAGGTCTTGGTTCTTTGAAGACTTAAGAATAACAATGTTATCCATCCACAGACTGCTACCTTCCTTGGGGAGAAAGAAAGCCAGATCGGTGTTGTCTGCCATCTGTTGGAGTGCGTCGCCATTATATGCCTGGGCAATCCATGTGGTTCCATCTGGTACTTCGTTTTTATAGGAATCGGAATCAAACTGGGTGATGTTAATATCCCATTCACTAAGGGTCTTTTTGGCGGCTGCTAAAGAAGCTTCGCTGGTGTCGTTCAGACTAAATCCGTTATAAATCATGGCTGCGCCTATCACTTCACGGGCATCATCGAGCATAGTAACTTTATTTTTACCCTTAAAGTATTCATCTCCCATCAAGCTCCAGCTCTGTTTGGCAGCCAACTGGGCAGGGACATAACGCTTGTTATACATCAAGCCAGTTAAACCCCAGAAGTAGGGTATGGAGTACTTGTTGCCTTCGTCGAATGATGAGGCTATCTCGAGTAAATGAGAATCGAGATTGTTATAGTTACTCAGCTTGGCNNAGTCCAATTCGAGCAGTAATCCGCTTTCACGTAAAATGTTAACATGATCACCACTTGGGAAAACAAGGTCAAAAGACTCCCTTGCGCTCTTAATCTTGGTTAGCATATTCTCGTTGGAGTCATAAGTGCTATATTTAATTCTACACATATTAGCCGCTTCAAATTCCTTGATTAGTTCAGGATTTATATAGTCACTCCAGTTAAAGATATAGAGCACCGGAGTGCTTTTTGCACATGACCCCAAGGTTACAATAAGCAATGCCATAAGGATGAGCTTAATTAGCTTTGAGTTTCTCATTATTACGCACCTTTATTTGTGTTGTTTTCGTATAGTTTACTTGCCTGCATAATGCCTTCTTTCAATCTTACTGTCTGTAATATCAACCAGCCTAGAATGAAGAAAAGCATAAGGNNTGCCTGCCTGTTCCTTGGCGTTAGCAGTGAGAGCATGGTTCGGCTGTTGGCTTGGCTGCTTCCAATAGCCAGACCGGCAAGCAGACCCACAAAATAGTATTCTGTAGCTGTTCGGCAAAAGAATGCCCAGATTACTACCGAAATCCAGATTAGCAGAGATATGCTAAGAGAGTTCTTTACATTTGTCTTATCGGTTAGCCAGCCGAAGAAACCCGCTCCGAGAATTGATGTAAACTGAGCCAGAATGAAGTAAATAATCATGTCGGTAGTCTTCATGCCAAAGCGCTCAATACCATATATGGACGCAAAAACTATAACGGTGGTGATGCCGTCGTTATATATAAANNAAATAGCTTATTATGTATCTAAGGAGTTGAGGTTGTTTAGCTATGTTCTTAACCGAGTAGGCTATGCGTTGATATGCAACGCGAAAGTAGTTACTCCTCCGTGAAGGACGGCTGAATTCCTTTAGCCAGAAAAGCGTGAACAGCGAAAAGGCAAAGAAGTGAAGAGCTACAGCCGGGAAAACATAACGAACATTGTGCTTTACAAGTATTAAGGCTGCAACAAGAGACAACAAACCACCTACATAACCGAGTGCCCAACCAAAACCGGATACTTTGCCTATGTCTTCCCGCGAGCAAATCTCGGGCAAGAA
>DIMZ01000195.1:5486-5690 GCA_002425825.1 Cloacimonetes bacterium UBA5553
ACGTTGGCACTGTTAAAGCCATAATTTGCGATAATAAAAAACAGCATCCCGACAAAAACTTGCCCGGGTTTTATGTAAAACAACAAAGCATAAAACAAAACAGTTATATAGCAGTTTATAAATAGCAGCTTCTTTTTGCTTCGGGAGTAATCTGCCACTGCCCCCAAAACCGGAGCTGTTAAGGCAACCAGGGTCATAGATATG
>DIMZ01000195.1:5761-7276 GCA_002425825.1 Cloacimonetes bacterium UBA5553
CCCCCATAGCATTTCGCCATAACCTGGGGCACCGCCCACCACGCTGTTTATAAAATATACACTATAAACCACGGTGACGATTATAGTGGTAAAGGCAGAATTGGCAAAGTCATACATCATCCACCCGAAGATATTCCGGTTAAGCTTCATTCATTCTCCCTAATACTAGCTTGGGATAGCCATGCCAGATGTGCTCAATCTCGTCTTTGGGGCTGGCAATAAACACCTGATAACGGCTATCCACACAATCGTGAATGCTTGCAGTGTGCTTCAAATCAAGCTCGGCAAAGATATCGTCGAATAGCAAAACTGGTTTGATGCCTGTAATGTTTTCAATTAGCCTTGCTTGAATAAGTTTAAGGATTATTACTGCTATTCTACGTTGCCCTTGAGATGCATATAGCTTCATAGCTCGCTCGGATAGCCGGAACTCATAATCGTCGAGATGAGCACCGATAAGGCTGCGTTGCCAATGCCTCTCACGCTGTTCCACATCGGTGATTTGCTCCAGTAGTTTTTCTGCGTCACATGGGAAGGTTTTAATAGTAGGCAAATAGTCAATTTTAAGCTCTGTAACAAGCGGAAATACGCCGGCAAAGCTGGCAGACATGGCTTTATTTACTCGCTCCAAATATCGGTGTCGATAGTCTAATACTGAAGCTAAGCTTTGGGCAAAATGCGTGTCCCAACTCCGTTTTTCGCCTACTGTGAAGCTTCTTTTTAGCATGGCATTACGCTGTTCCACAATATGTAGATATTCTCTTAAGACAGTTATGTAAGCTGGGAAAAGCTGGGCAATTGCAAGATCAAAATATTGCCGCCTGAAGCGGGGTGAGCCACTTACTAATTGAAGGTCTTCGGGAGCAAGATAGATTACTTTTACTACATCGAACAAGCTGCTTAACTGCCTGAGAGGAAGCTCGTCTAGCTTTAGTAGCTTCTTACCTTCGGCATAGCTGAGTGCAACTTTGAGGTGATTTCCCTGGTCGGTTTTGAATCCGGAACACACGCGGAAATATGGCTGGTGGAAGCATAGTAAATCTTCATCTCTATGAAAACGGATGGATTTGCCAATTCCGCAATAAGCTATAGACTCAAGAAGATTGGTTTTACCACTGCCATTGGGGCCAATAACAAGGCTGCCCAATGGCTCAAAACAAAACTCGCTTTGAGTATAGCTTCTAAAGTTTTCTAATCTTATGCGTTCCAGTTCCAATCTATCTAAGACCGGAGAGGCATAAGCAGGAAGGTAATCTCTTGATTGGCCTCGTTTGCCTCATTGTAAATCATCATGGGGTCTTTGGAGCTACCCAGCTTGATGATAACTTTATCGGAGTCCAAAGCATCGAGTATGGACAGCATAAACTTATAGTTAAAGGATACACCCGTTGATGTGCCTTCAAAATTGTAATTATCCATGTTTTGCTTGGCGTCGCCTGTGTCTCTGTTCGAGGTATTCACTTCAAACTTATCGTTATCAAGCTCAAAGCGGATGCGCAGGTTATCGTCAGGAGC
>DIMZ01000193.1:0-3570 GCA_002425825.1 Cloacimonetes bacterium UBA5553
TGAGCCCATTAATGGATCGCTCCCCTACCCCTATCGCGGAAGCTTTGAGCTATAAAAAAAGCAGCATCCGCTGATGCCGCTTATCAGGTTTGTTAAGGTATCTATCAGCACTTACTCCAGCCACAGGAAGGGCATTTCAGGCAGCCTTCTACATGCTCGATGGTGGATGAGCAATCGGGGCAGAGAGCTGAAGTTCTTCTCGAAGATGAGTTATCAACAGCAAGAGAGGGATCAATCTGGAAATTAAGGGAGGAAATCTCTCCTGATTTATGCAGGTTCAGGAAGTTGTCCAATGCCTGTCCCACAGCATCACCACAGGAAGTTATCATCTTCCCTTTGTGCCACATAGGAGATTGGCAACGGATTCCCTTAAGCTGGCGAATGATGGCATCAATTTTGATGTGGGAACGCAGAGCTAAGGATGATAATCTGGCAATGGCTTCGAGCTGGGCTGAAGCGCATCCACCTACCTTACCCATTTGCACAAACACCTCGCACGCGCCTTGTTCATCGGTATTTATGGTTACATACATGTGGCCACAACCGGTTTCCAGCCTCTGGGTAATACCATGAGTAATTTCCGGACGCATTCTTGGGGCTACTCTTTTTTCGGGATTGGCAGTAGGGGTAGTGGATGTTCCAACCGAGAGAACTTGATTTTCCCGTGAGCCATCACGATATACGGTTACGCCTTTGCAGCCAAGTTGATAGGCAAGTTCATAGGCACTACGGATATCTTCAACCGTGGCATTATTAGGGAAGTTTATGGTTTTGCTTACGGCATTGTCGGTGTAAGTTTGAAAAGCTGCCTGCATTCTAATATGCCATTCCGGGCTAATGTCATGAGCGGTTTGGAAGATGTCTTTTATATCTTGCGGTATCTCGTCTATATGGGCGATGCTTCCGCTTTGTGATACCTTTTGCAGCAACTCGTCGCTTAACAGGTTGCGCTCTGCCAATGCAGCTTCAAAGTGCTTATTCACATAAATCAGCTTTTCACCATCCATCACGTTCTTAACAAACGCAAGAGAAAATTGAGGCTCTACACCGCTGGATGTGTCGGCAATCATAGAGATAGTTCCGGTAGGGGCTATGGTGGTTAGTGTAGCGTTACGCAACCCATGTTGAGATATGCTAGTTAGCAGGCTATCCCAATCCTGGTCTCCGGGGTTTCGCTGAACGAGATTTTTGGCATAGATGCTTTCGGGGAAGTTTGGAAATGAGCCTTTTGTTACTGCAAGTTCCATAGACCTTTGTTTGGCTTCAAAGTCTATAGCTTCCATAATCTTTTCTGCCAGGCTTACCGCTTCGCTGCTGGCATAGGGAATCTTTAGCTGATAGAGCAGGTCTGCCCAACCCATCACTCCTAAGCCAATCTTTCTGTTGGCTCTTGCCATTTCATCAATCTGGGGCAGGGGAAAGCGAGATTGCTCTATCACAGCGTCCAGGAAATCCACAGAGTCGCGCACTACTTCTCTTAGCTTAAGCCAGTCAATACCGTCACCGGTGAATAGCAGAGAAAGATTAATCGAGCCGAGGTTGCAGGCTTCGTTTGGTAATAACGGCTGTTCACCGCAGGGGTTTGTGGATTCTATCTTGCCAACGGCAGGAGTGGGATTGGCTTGATTTATTCTATCTAAGAAAACAATGCCGGGTTCGCCATTCTTATATGCCATGTCCACAATCAAATCGAACACCTGTCTGGCATTAAGCTTTCCGGCTTGCTGAAGAGTGTGAGGTGATACCAGATCATAGTCTTCATCATTCATCACTGCCTGCATAAATGCTTCTGTGATGCCAACACTTAAGTTAAAATTGGTTAGCTCTTTTGTGTCTTCCTTGCACACAATGAAATCCAAAATCTGAGGATGATCTACATTCAGGATTGCCATATTGGCACCGCGTCTGGTTCCGCCCTGCTTTACAGCGTCTGTGGCGGCGTTAAACACTTTTAAGAACGACAGCGGGCCGCTGGACACACCATTGGTGGAGCGAACGCGTGAATTTGCCTCTCTTAGGCGGCTGAAAGAGAAGCCTGTGCCTCCACCGCTTTTGTGGATAAGAGCAGCATTTTTAACGGTTTCGAAAATGCTGTCCATACTATCTTCGATGGGCAGGACAAAGCAAGCAGAAAGCTGTTGTAAATCGCCACCCGCATTCATCAGAGTGGGGGAGTTGGGCAGGAAATAGCCGGAGTCCATTAAGGCATAGCATTTCTTGTATAGCTCCTGGTCACCAGCAGAGATGTTTTCTGACACTCTATGGAGCATTGCATCCCAGTCTTCAATCAGATTGCCGGAGTCGTCTTTGCGAAAATACCTTTTTTTCAGCACAACCAGTGCATTATCAGTTATATGCATCTTGCCTCCTTACTTAGCCGGTAAAGCAAGAATGCTGCGGGCTTGGGCTGTGGTAGCTACTGGGCGTCCTATCTCTTCGGCTATGCGGGCAATGCGTGCTACTAACTGGGCGTTGGAATCTGCAACAATTCCTTTGTGATAGAAGATGTTATCTTCAAAACCGCATCTGATATGACCTCCGGTAGCCAATGCCAACATAGAGGTAGGTAAATGCCATCTGCCTATTCCGGCAACAGCCCAGGTGGCGGTGGGTATCTCTTCTTTCAAGTGTTCCATCATATAAATGAGGTTTTTAGGCTTACCACTCATGCCACCAGGAACGCCAAGGACAAACTGGAGATGCAGAGGACTGTGAACAATATGACCTTGCTTTACCAACTTTGCCACAATGTCTATCATCCCGGATTCGTACACTTCCACTTCTGGAACAACGTTATATTCCTTAAAAGCTTCTGCCAATTTTACTATGTCGTTGGGGTGGTTAATGAATATGTCGTCGCCAAAATTGAGCGTTCCGGCGTTCAATGTGCCCATGTCTGGCTTTAGTTGTAATGGTGCCAGACGCTTTTCGAATGGCTCACCAACGGCACCACCGGTGCTGATCTGGACTATCATTTCTGGTACTGCATTGCGAATAGCATCTATGGATTCTTTGAATCTTTCCATTCTCTGGGTTGGGCTACCATCGTCTTCGCGTACATGAAGGTGAACCACACGCGCACCAGCTTCATAACAAGCCTTTGCTTCTTTGGCTTGTTCGGCGGGGGTGATGGGTAGATTGGGCTGATCTTTCCTTTTGGTTTCTGCACCTGTAATAGCGGCAGTAATAATTAGAGGTTCCATGATCTTTACATCCTTGTATCTTATTATAATATTAGTCTTTGAACCAGCTTTCGAACAGCCTAACCCGAGCTAAGCTGCCAAAATTGTTGTGGAGTATTGTTTGGGCTATTTTGGAGAACTTGTCTTCATTATCGCTAACAAAGAAGCTATCATTGCCTAGCTGACCGTCTGTGTCGGGGGGAAGCAAGCAAGATAGGTAATTGGTTATGGCTTCGGCACTATCAACAAGTGTTACCTCGTTGCCCATTACCTGTTGTATCGTGTTTCTTAACAAAGGATAGTGAGTACATCCCAAAACCAATGTATCAATATCCAAGTCTTTAAGCTCAGATAAATAGTCATTTGCAATGCTGAATGCCACACTATG
>DIMZ01000193.1:3578-9994 GCA_002425825.1 Cloacimonetes bacterium UBA5553
TGCCAACCCTCTTCTACAATGGGAACAAACAGGGGGCAGGCTTTTGAGAATACCTGAGCATCGGGAACCAGCTTTTGGATGGCTGTTGTGTAAGCCTCACTACGGACAGTTCCTTCTGTTCCGATAATTCCAATCCGCTTGGTTTGTGATGTACGTGCCGCTTGTTCTGCACCGGGATCGATTACACCGATGATTGGTATATCCGTAAGCTGCTTAAGTGCCGGAATAGCAACTGCTGATGAGGTATTACAGGCTACTACAAGGGTTTTTATGCCTTGCTGCAAAAGAAAACGAGAATTCTGGATTGAGTATTCAATAATCGTGTTGGGTGACTTGGGGCCATAAGGAACCCTGGCTGTATCGCCAAAATAGATTAGGTCTTCTTCTGGAAAGGCTTCCCTAATAGCCTTATAAACTGTTAGTCCGCCAACACCTGAATCAAAAATCCCAATAGCTTTCTTCATCTTTTCCTCGATTTTTGCTTAGCTTTCTTGCCATGTTGTGAAGCATGCTTTTTATTCTTGGCATTAGCGTCAACAGCTTTTCTTTTGCTAGTCGGCATAGGGTTTCTCATGGCTTTCTTTACCGTTGGGGTGTATTTATCTCTATCGAATACATGTATCGGCTCAGCACCTTGGGCTGGCGAAAGATATACATCATCCTCAACGGAAATAATGCTAACCTTTAATTTATCCATAAGCTGGAAATACTTGCCAGTGCCTCTATTTACATAGCGCATCTCTTTGTCGTAATAGTCCCAAGTTCCTGCACCAAATTCGTTTTGCTTCATCACCGCTGTTACAGGTATCTCATCAAAGCGGATTAGCAAGCCGGAAGAATTGGTGCCTACCACCATGCCATTAAATGATTCGCCTATCTTGTCTTTCATATAAGCTTTACTGTAGATGCGCTCAATGTCTCGTTCAGCCTGGTCGGCTTGAATTTCCTGCTCGGAAGCCACTTGCGCGTAATGCTTAATCTGAATGCCGGTTAACTTCTGGTTACTGCTTTTAATCAGGTATATCTTGCATAAATGGTGTACTACCAGGTCGCACAAACGTCTTATCGGACTGGTGAAGTGGGTGTAATTGTTTAGCGCAAGACCGAAGTGGCTGATGTGCTCAGTACTGTATCTCGCCTTCTTCATACTGCGTAATACTATTCTATCGAATACCTTATGATATTCGGGGCTGGGAAATGATGATAAGAGGTATTGCAGAGATTTGTTCAGGTTCTCATGCATAACCCACGAAACACCATAGTGCGAAAGGGTTTCAAAAAGCTTTTCCAGCTTTGAAAATTCGGGGTCTTCATGAATGCGGTACATGGTAGTGGGGGAGAGCACCGAAAGTCGCTCAGCAGTATATTCATTGGCCACCAGCATGAAGTTTTCTATCAGCTTATGGCTTTCAGTTTCTTCTGCAAGAGTAAGCCTGTGAATAAAGCCTTCATTATCATATTGATACTCTACTTCGGGTAAGTCAAAAAATATGTAACCAGCAGCCATGCGTTTACGGGTTAATAACTTAGATAGCTTTCTTGATTCAAAAAGGGCGGTAAGCAATTCCTCGGGAAGCTCTGAAACATAGCTGGGGTTTGCATCAGACTTATCAAACAGTTCATCTACCTCTTCGTATGCCAGGCGCTGATTGCTATTAATAATGCTTTCATATATCTTCTGATTCTTTATTGCTCCAGAAGCCTGGAACTCAGTTTCAACAGTCATGCAAAGCTTATCCTCTTCGGGGCGCAGACTGCAGATAAGATTAGAGAGTCGTTCTGGAAGCATGGGGATTACCTTTTTTGGGAAATAGAAGCTATTGCCACGCTTTGCAGCTTCCTGAAATAGGACTCCATCTACAGGGAGATAATGCGCCACGTCGGCTATATGGACGTATAAACGCCAGCCGCCAGGGGTGGTTTCAATCGATATTGCATCGTCAAAGTCTTTGGCGGATGCCGGGTCTATGGTATAGGTGAACAGCTCACGAAGATCCCGGCGTTTTGCGTTATCATGATGGTCAATGTCGGAATCAAGCCGATTAGCGGCTTCAAGCACATCCAAGGGAAACTCAAGGGGAAGATTGTATTGGCGGATAACTCCCAGAAGTTCTACTTGGGGATCGCCAGATTTGCCAAGTATCTCGGTTATCTTGCCAGCAGGTGCTAAGCCTGATTGGGGATTGCCCCAGTTAGTTACGGTTAGTATAACCTTATCGCCTTCTACAGCCCCGCCAGTATCGGACACGTCAAACCATTTGTGAATCTTAGGGTTATTGCATACAAAAGTCCATCTCTTGCCAACTTTGGCTATGTCTCCGGCGAACATCTCGGAAGAACGCTTTACAATTCTGCGTATAATGGCATACTCTTGTTTACCGCGCCGAAGCTTGGGCTCAAACAGCACTGTATCATTATGATAGGCATTAAAGGTGTCTTCTGCGCCCACGAAGTAGTCCTTATCTGGGGTTCTGATGAAGGCAAAAGAGAAGTTACGCGACAAGGGTGTAGCATCAAAGGTGCCTTCAATTAGCTTGGAACTGGTTAAAACAGCCTTTTGAATAATAGATACACTTTTAACAGGTTTTGCCAGCTTAAACTTCTTTTTGGCTTTGATTACTGTGCCATTAGCTAATAGCGAGGAAAGAGCATCACTTAGCTGATGTTTCTCTTTCTTAGACAAGCCCATAGCTATGTTTATCTCGTTGTAAGACAGAGCTATGGCGGCATCTATCGAGAGAACCTCTAATAGACGTGTCTCTATCTCTTTATGTTTCTTATCCATATCTAGTACTTCTTTCCAATCTTATGCAATAATATCCTGTTCAAGTCCTCCTCCTCATGCCGGGATTTTGAGAACCTGAATGATTGACCACGGAAGGTGTCCAATCGGCGGGGCATCTTAAAGGTGCTTAGCATGATCCCACGCTTGTCCTGATAAAAACACCCGAAATCTGAGTATGGTCTGCTTATCTTCATTACTAAGTACCTTACAACGTATTTGTCTTCATAGAGATAGTACTCGGTGGGGATGAAGTAGGGGAGAAGATTCACTAAAACTAAGCTCATGCCCAGGATGTAGTACAATGGCTGTGCCCATGAAAACACGGTTATTCTATAGAGCAGAACAGCTAATAGCATTAGGAAGGATAGCAGGAAAACCGAAGTAGCCGGACGCTCTGTAAATGGCCAGGACTTCCATGTTAATAATGGTTCATGCAACATTTTGAACAATCTCCCTGCACTTTTCTATTTCTTCTTTTATTACCAGTATATGTTGAAAGCTCTTTGAGGTAGAGAATTTTGAGCCCAAGGTGTTGGCTTCTCTTTGCATTTCCTGAATTATGAAGTTCAAAGTTTTGCCACAATCTCCTTCTTGATTCAGGGTTGAGTTGAAGGTTTCAATATGGCCGGTTAATCTGCTAAGCTCTTCACCAATATCATATTTATCAACGTATATGGCAGTCTCCTGAACTATGCGTTGCTCAAGGTTTTCAAGCTTGTACATCCCGATCAGTTCTTTTACGCGGGTTAGCATGCTTTCATAAAGTTCTTGCTTAAAAGGACTGCTAAGGGCATCTACTTCAGACACTGAACTGCTTATCTTGTCCATTGAGCTCTTTAGCACCACTTTCATCTGTTCTGCTTCAAGTGTTTGTGCGGCTATCAGTTTACCCAATGCCATCTCTAATGTTCTAATAAATAAGTCAGCTAACAATAAGTCTTCTTTAAGGTTATTAGCATTTTCCAATACTCCGGGTTCTTGCAAAAGGTACTCAATCGAAACTGTGTTACTCTCACCAAGCATGGCGGCAGCAGCATCGGCTAATTCTTTGTATTTTAGCAGCTTAACCTTGTCCAGAATGATTCTTGGTTCACGATGATCGGTTACATTTAAACGCACTTCTATCGAACCTCTACTTATGTGTTGGGGGATATGAGCTCTAAAAACAGACTCAAAAAAATTATACTCCCTGGGCAGGTACGTTTTCAAATCAAGATATCTCGAGTTAACGGACTTTATCTCTATCTCTATTTCTATATCATTTTCATTCAATCTGGCGCTTCCAAAACCAGTCATGCTTTTCATTCATTCTCCTTTTGTTATTTCAATCTGTCTGTAAGATGCAGGGGATAAGAGGCTAAGCCCAAGGGACTTATACGGCACGAAGGCAAGTTTACATAACATGTCTTATACACANNCGCTGCTTAACAAATCAGCGTCCCCGCTGTGGCTTCTCTTACGATTGCCGTCTTTAGGGTTCCAATATCTGAGCTGTTGCCCGGTAAAACTGCAATCTTATAATCACGCGTTTTACCGGAAACCATGTTCGCATCTTTTTTGCTGATGTCCTCAACATATACTTCAACTTCTTTGCCGATATTCGACCTGAACTTGCTTAAGGTTATCTCGCGTTGCGGGTCAATCATCTCTTGTAGCCTTGCAAGCCGAATCTCTTCAGCTATCTGATGTGGGAACGATGCAGCAGTAGTGCCTTCTCTTGGGCTGTATTTGAAACAGAATGAATAGTCGAATTGAATATCCTGCATCAGTGAAAGAGTATCCCTGAATTCATCATCAGTCTCACTAGGGAAACCGGCTATAAGATCTGTTGTTATAGCAATGTTGGGTATCATGCTTATTAGCCTGGTTATCAAAGACATATAGTGGGCTGAAGTATAGCCTCGATTCATTTCATTCAGTACTCTATCGTTGCCACTCTGCAACGGCAGATGTATATGTTCGCATATCTTAGAGCATTCTGCCATAGTGTCAATTAGCTTATAAGATAGGTCTTTAGGGTGCGAAGTGATAAACCTAATGCGCTCAATCTCGTCAATCTCGTTAATCTTGCGTAATAAATCTGAGAAATCAATTTCAGCGTTGTTATATGAGTTAACGTTTTGCCCGAGAAGAGTAATGTCTTTCAATCCCTGTTTTCCTGCTTGTAACACGTCAGCGTAAACATCATGCCATGGTCTGCTGCGCTCTCGGCCACGCACGTGGGGAACTATACAATAGGTACAGAAATTATTGCATCCCCTCATTATGGTTACGAATCCACAGGTTTTACTTTGGTGGCTGGGCATAAGGTCTGGATATACTTGCTCACTATCGAAATCAAGCTTTATATGCTCTTTATAAATGCCTGAGCTTAGTATCTGGGGGAGTTGATCATATTGATCCACGCCAATAGCGAAGTCTATACCTAAGTGATCATCTATTAGCCTCTTCCCTATTCTCTGAGCCATGCATCCCAATACCCCGATCATAAGGGATGGGTTCGCTTTTTTGCGGTGCCTTTCATTGGATATTCTGCCCAATACTCTGTCTTCCGCATGAGCACGAACCGAACAAGTATTAAACATTATCAGTTCTGCTTCATTGATGTCGCTTACCAAAGTATGTCCGGCTGTGCTGAGAATGGTTATCACCAATTCACTATCAGCCACATTCATCTGGCAACCGTAGGTTTCTATATAAAACTTCAAATCTTCCTGCCTTTCTTATGTGCTTTCATAATACTGCTTCTGGCATATCCAGACGATATACCATGCGAGCAGACAATTAATTCTTTGCATTGGAATTTGTCCAGCATAGAAATCAGAAACATGGCACTAAGCATTAGAATAGGCAGATAGTCATCTGATACTAAATAAGGTATATACTCATGTTCTTTCCCACAATCAAAGGTCTCAAGCATTGCTGATAAAGCAGATTTTGTGATTACCTTCCCGTGAAGACTTTTATCACTTGCATAAATGTCTTTAAACAGCGCTCTAGCCAGATAGGTATAGGTTAAACCAACGCCGATTACTTTATCTGTTTTTACAGATGGAATAATCTCCAGAGCCTTGGCTATGGTCACTTCCGCCATTTTGAGTGAGTTTGAGCATTCTTTCAGGAGTTTTAAAAGCCCGATAGGTATGGAAGTTAATTGATATCGCTTTCCCTTACCAAAGTATGCTAATTCTGTGCTTGCTCCTCCAACATCAATCGCCACGCATACCTCTCCCCTATCACCCAAAGGCATGGCTGCATAGTAAACATACTTAGCCTCATCTTCTGCCGAAATCACATTCAAAGCTAAGGAATGCTTTTTCATTAGCGAGTTTATCAGTTTATCTGCGTTATAAACATTCCTAAGCACACCTGTTCCAATCGCATGTTTGGATGACTTTATCTTACTATCAATCATTACAATTTGAGCGATTGCTTTCATGGTTCGCGCAAGATTCTTAGCTGGTATTGCATCACCTGTTACGTCTCTACCTAATCCGGTAGTGCAATGAGTAATATGTATTGGTTTATCGGTATAAAGGTCATATAATACATAATTCATGCTGTTTGAGCCAATATCAAATACACTCATCAATACATTATGCTTATACCTGAGTTCTATATACTTCGCCAG
>DIMZ01000155.1:0-1626 GCA_002425825.1 Cloacimonetes bacterium UBA5553
AGAGACTCAGTTAACTTGTCTTTTGATGGATCAACTATCTTACGTGGTTTAAATGTAGATACCGTTGTGAATGTGCAGACAGAAAATGTGTCAATACCGATTAATATTGACTTGGCTGGATATCCAAATGGGGAATACAAATTCAGCTTAGGAATCAATGACCAACGTTTCGAAGATACATCCACGAGAACCTGGAATCAAACCCCAATAACATATACAACACCGGCGTTAAGCTATGGAGTACACACGCTTAGCATTACTGTAACAAACGCTGCAGATTCCACCATCATAGACGAGCAAGTTTGTTTTGCACTTATGGAAAGGGATACGGTTTATCGTAACTCTCACGGAGACGAATTGCATTTAAAGCATTCGGGTGTTTCTGGATTCAATGCCATAAAACCGGTCCTGTTCGTAGAAGGTTTTGATATTAGTATAAACGGAGATTCCAGCTTTATGAGCAGACTCGTTAATCGTTGGCTTCCCAATTTACAAGATTCCGAAGTGTATCTGTTAAAGCTATTCAATCCTACTACAGATATGCGGGATAATGCCATGGTAGTATTAGCGGCATTAAGATACCTTAGAAACAAACAATCCGATAACAGGCTGGTCGAAGGCTCAAGAGTGTTCGGATATTCAATGGGTGGAGTACTGGCACGTTATGCGCTTGCCTTCGCAGAAGATAATAATATTAATCATTACTGCACTCAATACATCTCTCTTGACGCGCCTCATACAGGTGTAGCTTTAAACGAAAATGTCCAAAGAATGATCATTGATTTACAAGATGAGTTAGACGATGTAGGAAACCACTCTGTTGATCCTTGGTTAGCCAAACTGCAGACTGTAGCCGCTAAACAGCTATTACGAGCAAGTATATTTGCGAGTGGTTATAACAACAATGGACAGATGTACACAGATGGAACTACAGATTTCAAAGATTTCTATTCTGAGATTAATCCAGAAGTGAGAGCAGGTTATCTTCCGGGAAATCAGGTGTTGAATGCTGGCACAAAGCCTGGTTTCCCTTATAAGCAGAATAATATTAGAAGCTTGGCATATTCGAATGGTAGCCTTGCTAGAAGTGGAAATGCATATGATGACCAAGCCTGTATGCATTATGCGTTAGACGTTCATTTTGGAACCTACTGGGACGCTTATTATACTGCATCCAATTGTGACTATGACTATCAGCCTGGCTCTGTTTTTAATGATATAAGAGAATTAGCAATGTTACATCAAGTGCAAGAAGTATGGATGGGATTACGCCCTCCATACAACTTTGATCTATACCAGAATTACGCTTCTGTACTTGTCCCAACAAAGTCAAGCATGTACTTACGAGAAGCGTATCTACAAGGTACGGGAAATGCAGATCCTCAGTTTGCGATAAACAACTACAACAGTATTGTTGCAGATGATGCACACTTGCACAATCACACGTATTTTGATAAGCTGGTCTATCCAACACCAGCTTCAGGAGCAGCTAATGATCCGGAGTGGAATTGGAAGCATAGTGAGCTAAATAATCCATTTGTGCTGACAAACATAGCTGCAGCCACCACCTGGATGAGCCAACTAAGCAATAAATGCGTTGGGTGGATAACCGGAACAATTGCAGAT
>DIMZ01000155.1:1700-3159 GCA_002425825.1 Cloacimonetes bacterium UBA5553
TATTCAGCAAGGCTAATAAGATACCAACATACAGGGATATTGCAGTAACCTATTCCTCCGGGGCCATTCAGTATTCGCCCATAACACCTGTTTCGGTGTATAATTTAAGTTACAACAACATAGTGGTTACAACCGGACAGAACGGTTCATTCCAGTCTGTTTCTGCGGCGGTAAGCTTCCTGAACAATCATATCAGTTCCGGGTTATATAATGGTGAATCTATCAAAATAAGAGTTATGCCGGGGACATATAATGATAATATAAGCTTGTCTGGATTATCGTCATCTCCTATACCAAGCCTTACAATTGAGGGTGTGGGGGATGTCACAATTAATGGAAATGGTGTAGGAAACTGCATTGGTATTGAAGGGAGCTTGACAAGTAGTACGATAATACCTGAAATAACTCTTAAATACTTGAAGCTTACCAATGCTCAACAAGGTATTTACTACAAAGACGCTGCTTATTTTGATAACGATAATAACCCAACCATAAGATTGAATGTTGTAAATTGCACCATATCCAATTGTGGTTCATTATTACTAAGTAACACTTCAGGTGGGGGGATCAGTTTCCAGGGTGCAGGAACAATAAGTAACTGCACAATAGATAATAACAGAATGGGCACAACAACGGGCTATAATGCATTTAGTAAAGCAGGTGGTTTGTATGTTGATAACTGCACTAACTCTACTGTTAAAATATTTGCCAACACAATTAAGAATAACTTTGGTTGTGTTAGTGGTGGGGTAGCATTAACAGGTACCGGAAGAATTGAGCTCTACGACAACACGTTCGAGAACAATGAACAAGTAGGTGGAGCAAATGGATTGTACTGCATACCTGCAAATGACTTAGCTGTTTATGAAGCTTACCAGACAGAAGTGTATAGAAATGTGTTTATCACCAATTCCATCTCAATCGGGGGTTCTTCAGTGGGATTAAGCTCGTATTATAATCTGATACAAGGATTAGATATCTTACCTATTGAATTCTTGAACAATACTATTGTAAATAGCACTCACCCTAACCTAGGCACTACTGCTTTAGCAATAAAAGACAGGTGGTTCGGTAATGATATTACTCAAAGTATAAATGTGGCTAACAACATCTTCAGTTATACAAATCAAGGCGGTAGGGTTTGCTCATTGAACAATGGTATCCCAAGTATTAGCTATAACATATTTCACAATGTTTCAGCAGATGGATTCCAGCAATCGTTACTCACCAATGCCGGGAACAAGGTAGGAAATCCTTATCTGGATGAGAACTATGTACCAATCTGGAATGCAACTACTATGTCCCCATGTATTGACAATGGCTGCCCTGATATGTTTGATGACGATGATACTCCCTCCGATATTGGTGCATATCCTGCTACTAGTCATACCCGTGAAGATTATACAATGCCAACAGGTGGAACCCCGAAATGGATGAGCTTCCCGGTATTGAATAGGAT
>DIMZ01000144.1:0-2397 GCA_002425825.1 Cloacimonetes bacterium UBA5553
TTCGCCAGTATCTGGCTTGCTATCTGTTCGTTCTGGTTTATAAACGTCTTTTGCTTCCCATGCGATAGCTTTAATTTCTCGAATACTGCTCTCCATTCTTTAGTATTCATATTCAGATTCGGTATCAAGCAGCTGTTTTTATACTTGCTTATACCATCTAAAAGGGCTAATTCTTCAGGATATCCGCCTCTGGGGCTGTACATAATGTATTTACCGAACTGAACAGCTTCAGCGAAGGTGCTATATCCTGGCTTGCACATAACTACATCGGCGTTATACATTAGGTCTAAAAAGTCGTCACTAACTTCTATCCTGCGATGGTTCTGTGCTTGAACATCATCTTGAGTAGATATCACAATCCCATCCCAGGCTTGGCAAAGCGACTCGTAATTCAGCTCCAGATTCCCTTCACCACCGAACATCACTAATAGTATCCTGGCTGCCGGGTCGATACATAATGGCTTTCTAACTTTATTATAAATGCCCTTTTTTCGGGCAAGTAAGCCGCATGAATCTGGACTTGGGAATGCCTGAACAGAATCATTCGTGCTGAATGGTAAACGAAAACTGTGGTCCACACTCTGATACATAGACCAGATAGTGTTCAAAACGGGCATATACTGAGGATGGCTTTCCAGTATATTGCTGTAAATGAAGTACCAATCAAAGTTGCTAATTGCAAAAATCGGTACTCCACTATACTTCGCGATATCACCAGCTAAGTATGGTGCATCAGCAATAATCAAATCTATTTTGCACTCTCGTATGAAGTCGACCTCTCTCGCAACTATTTCGTTACGATTAGATAGCGTCTCCAATATCCCTTCAATAGTGCCCGTCAAATCAGTCTGTAAGTTTGCTCCATGCTTTACGCCAGTATCAATCTTTCTGTGGTGCAGCTTGCTATATCTCTGATCAAGATTTCCAAACAGAAAGCGTGGCTTTTCAGTTACTATGTGACAGTAAACACCGTATGATATCATTGCCTCTGCCAATGCGCTGACCCTGGAAGCGTGACCATAACCATGATTTGAGATATAGAATGCGAATGTTAACATTTTATAATACCTTAGCTTATTGCAAGTAGTGGATTTTGTCTTGTTTCACTTTAATCTCTATCACAACTCTATTGGGTAAGCAGATTATCGGCATGGCCTTTGTAAAGCCCTGTTTAACGCATCGCCTATCGTGGCAGTCAGAACTTAGCATTCTAATCATTCCACCTTTTATAGCTACAGAATTGTGTTCATCAATCTCAATAACCCTATCTTCATATAGTGGGTATTCACCGAAAACTAAACCATTCTTGTACACAACTGCCTTTGCATCATTGGGTTCTATACTATATGCTTTAAAACTAAGCACTATGCTAACCACTACAAGCACTACCAGAACTAAATCGGCTAATCGTACTTCTCGCTTAATCAAATGATACCACATGGTATTTATCTTCTTGAATACTTAGGAATGAATACATTACCGGCATAAACGTGTTTCAAGCATTTTGCTGCTATATCGCAGGCATGCATAACTTCATTTGGGCTGGTTGCTCTTGTTGCGTCTTTATATGAAGGATGATAAGCGGATATATGAAGCGGTATCATCGGATCAATCANNTTTGCCAGTTCTTCAATCTCTCTATCAGTGGCATTTCTTTCAGGGATAAGCAGATAGGTAAGCTCCAGATGAACTCCGGCTGAGTAAGCAAGCTCTATGTTACGTTTTACCGTGGCAACATTTCCGTTACAAACGGTCTTGTAGAACTCATTTCGTATGGATTTCAGGTCTATGTTCATCGCACTAACCTTATTCAGCATAGCCTTCCAGGGTTCTTCCTTCAGATACCCGTTGGTTATTATAACTATCTGCACATCCGGATAGCTATTGGCGAAATCCATAATGAATTCATACCACATCATCGGTTCAGTATACGTAAATGCTACCTGCTGGCAATCCATTTTAACAATCTGACTATACAAACCCTCGATAGTAATGGGATAAGTTACACATTGCTCCTGGCTTATCTGCCAATTCTGGCAAAAGCTGCAAGACAGATTACATGAATTTGGCCCCAGAGACAGAATCATAGTACCTGGATTAAAGTGATACAGCGGTTTCTTTTCTATGGGGTCAATAGCCATACCAGCACTATTGCCATAGTTAATTGCATACAGCTTCCCCGCATATGCCTTTCTTCCACGGCACAGCCCTGTTTGATTATCTTCTAATCTACACGCGTGTGGACACAAGTCGCAGATTATACAATTGTCTTTTTCATGATAGTATAAGGCTTCTCTCATTTACTTACCTATACTTACATATAGCAGCTAGCTGAGTGCCCAATGCAGATTTATTGGCTTGCAAAACGTGCTTTGCATTAGCCCCAAGCTTCCAGCT
>DIMZ01000144.1:2415-3454 GCA_002425825.1 Cloacimonetes bacterium UBA5553
ATCGTCCATTAGCATTGTTACATCGCTGTACAGCTTAACTTTATCCGATACAACTATGCCATTGGCAGCAACAAGCTGTTTCACAGAATCCTTGCACGAGCTATGATACTCACCAATAATTACGGGTTTGGCATAAAAAGCTGCCTCCAAAGGATTGTGTCCACCAAAGTCGAAGAATGAACCGCCAATTATAGCTATATCACAAATCGCATATGCCTTGTCTAATACACCTATGGTGTCAATTAGTAATACATCATAGCCCTTCCTGGCGTGGTTTAGCTCCGAATAACGGCAATAGCTGTAATCTTTTAGCAAAGCCATAACCTCATTAATCCTATCCGGGTGCCTGATGGCTATTATCATCTTAGTATTCTTATTCTTTATTTTACACTGGTTTAACAAGTTTAGAGCCAGTTCTTCTTCACCGGGTCGTGATGATCCCCAGCAAATGATATAATCACTATCTCTAAAGCCCCAATCAAAGCGTATATCAGCGGAACTGTAATCGCTTAATTGCAGGGCAAATTTCAGATTCCCACTATTATATACAGGTTTATCAAATACCTTTGCGAAGCGCTGACAGTCCACTTTACTCTGGGCGTGTATTTCTATAATCGATTTTCCACGCTTGCTCAAGAGTGGCTTTAGTTTTACATACGCTGTTAGTGATTTCTCAGACATGCGGGCATTTATAAACAAGACGGGGACATCATGCAATGAAGCCCAATCAAGCATGTTAAGCCATATTTCTGTTTCAACCACACAGATAATGCCTGGGTTTATTTTGTGTAATTGCTTGAATCTCAAATGCCTCACATCCACACATGATAGAAATGCTCTCACACGTTTGGATATCTGATTGGCAAGCCTAAGGCCGGTAACAGTACTGGTGGTAATGATCACTATTATATTGTTATCTTTCTCCAATAGCTCCATGATTAACGGTTTTATGGCGTTTACTTCTCCAACTGAGGCTGCATGAATCATTATGCCCTTACAACTATCATCCCCCTCTACCCGTATTGCTCCCAGATAGTTT
>DIMZ01000144.1:3546-8074 GCA_002425825.1 Cloacimonetes bacterium UBA5553
AGAAGTAGATTGAATAAAGTGAATAGCAGATTCATTGTTTTCCTATATTATGAAAAAAGACGCCCGTAGGCGTCAATATAAACTGGCGGGAGCGACGAGACTCGAACTCGCGGCCTTCTGCGTGACAGGCAGACGTTCTAACCAAACTGAACTACGCCCCCAGCGCGTTAAACACTGTATAGTTATTAGCCATTTCTATAAGCAGCCTTATTCTGTCAAGATAAAATTGTGCACTCGACAGCCCACAAAAACCTAATATACTATTTAGCATGCTATTATAATGTAACATTTATTCCCATTCAATGGTTGCTGGCGGCTTTGAGCTGATGTCATACACTACTCTCGAGATGCCTTTAACCTCGTTTCCAATGCGATTTGATACCCTCTTTAAGAACTCATGTGGCAGTTCAGTCCAATCCGCTGTCATTCCGTCCATGCTGTTCACTGCCCGCAAAGCACACACTTTATCATAGGTTCGCTCATCGCCCATAACGCCAACGCTGTGAATCGGTAATAGAACCGCAAATGCCTGCCATGTAGAGTTATAAAGCCCACACTTATACAGCTCGCTTATGAATATCTCATCCGCTTGTTGTAAAAGGCTAACGTTCTCTCTTGTTATATCCCCTATTATTCTTACAGCTAATCCCGGCCCTGGGAAGGGATGTCTGTGCACAAGACTGTCAGGCAAACCTAAGCATGCCCCAACTTCTCTAACTTCATCCTTAAATAGCTCTCTAAGTGGCTCCACCAGCTTAAGCTTCATCTTCTCAGGCAAACCACCCACATTGTGATGGCTTTTTATGGTTACAGATGGCCCGGCAAAGGATACACTTTCTATCACATCAGGATACAAGGTTCCCTGAGCCAAATACTCAGCGTCAGTATATTCGCTTGCCACCTGCTCAAATACGTCAATAAAGGCACTGCCAATAATCTTGCGCTTAGTTTCGGGATCGCTAATTCCCTTTAGTAAACTTAAGAATGTATCCCCCGCGTCCACATAGCGAACATTCAAATCCGGATAGGGAGCAAACAACTCCTTAACTCTATCAGCTTCCGCATAACGCATTAGTCCGGTATCCACAAAGATGGGTATTAACTGCTTACCAATGGCTTTGTAAAGTAGCATGGCTGCAACTGTGGAATCCACTCCCCCGCTAAGACCCAGTATCACTCGCTTATCCCCCACTTGCGCACGTATCTTATCCACCGTTTCGCTTATAAAAGAGCCTGGTGTCCAATCTCCGCTTAGCTTAGCCACTTTGAACATAAAGTTAGCCAGTATCAAGCTGCCACATGGCGAATGAACCACTTCGGGGTGAAACTGCAAAGCATACACATTGCTACCCTTCAAGTGAATAGCCGCGTGAGGTGAGTTATCTGTATAAGCCAAAACTTCAAAGCATTCAGGTAGTTCAGACAGCGCATCAGCATGGCTCATCCACACTTGCTCCACTGGTTTCAATCCATCCCAAAGCAGTGACTCATTATTAATCTTAAGCTCAGCGAAGCCGTATTCTCTCTTTTCGGCTGCTTCTACTTTTCCACCCCATTGGCTGGCTACGAGTTGCATACCATAACAGATACCAAGAATAGGCACACCAAGCTCCCAAATACATTTTTCTGGGAAGGGAGCTTTATCGTTAGTTACGCTAAATGGACTGCCAGACAGTATTATTGCCGAAGGTGCAAAGCCAATAATGTCGTTTGAGCTATAGTTATATGGATGAATCTCACAATACACCTTGTGCGATCTCACCACCCTTGCAATAAGCTGAGTGTATTGTGAGCCAAAATCAAGTATCAAAACCTTGCTATGCATCTTTTCTCCTACCTTACATAGGGATTATTAGCCTTTTCCATCCCTATGCTTGTAGCGGGGCCATGTCCAGGAAACACTATGGTATCATCATCTAAGCAGAATAGCTTTTCTTTTATAGACTTTATGAGCATGGCAATGCTACCGCCAGGTAAGTCGGTTCTGCCAATGCTTTGCTCGAAAAGAGTATCGCCACTAATCAGGTACTTATCCACCCAAAGGCATATCCCTCCTTTAGTATGTCCGGGTGTGTGCAACACTATTACTGAATGCTTGCCAAGTTTTAGCTCTTCACCACCTTCCCACACAATGTCTGCTCCATTAAGGGAAAGCGACATGCCCATAAGCTTGCTAAAGTTCATGCGGTTATCTTTTAACATACCCGCATCTAAGCTATGTATCGCCACAGGGCATTTCAGGGCTTCGGAAAAATACTTGTTTCCGCCTATGTGATCGCCATGACCGTGAGTATTAACGATTAGAGTAACCTTCCAGCCGTTGGCATTAATAGTGTCAAGTAGATCACCTGAAGGAACGGACGGATCAACAAGGATGGCTTCTCTGCTATCATTGTCCCATAAAACATAGGTATTAGTCTGATATGCTTGCGTTAAAACATAGCTTTCTATATGTATCATGCTCTGCCTCTTTTAGCTGTATGATAGAATGTATTGCTTTATTGTTTCGCTACTTGCTTTGGATGTCATAACAAGACTAACGGAACTGACGGGCTTACCAGAGCGGTATTCTTGCGCTTCCACATAAGCTTCGTTATCTGCCTTGTTGTTATAATACAGAAAAACCGATAAAGCTATTTGCATATCGTGCTCACTTACTTTATCACCAATCACCAAGCCCAAAGGCCCCATAATGTCTTTGGCATAAAGCTTGTATCCTTCAGTGAACAATGCTTCCAGAGCATCATTATCAGCTTCATCTCTACCAACAATCAGCTTGGTGGAATCACTTATCCGATAATGTCTGCCATATGACAGAAGCTCCAAGTTAGCCACTTTTAATTCTTGCCTGTCCATCAAGTCTTTTAATCTCAGGCAATAGTTTCTATCGGTTAGCAAACATCCTCCAGCGGGAGGTGGAAATTGCCTAACGCCTAATTCCTTTGCCAGTTTCATCTGCTCGTGCCTACCTCTGCCGTGAATGCCAAGCATATCCGCTTTATCCACCCAGCCTTCTAATAAGGGCTTCGTATCAGGTAACAATGCCTGGCACAAGGGGCGAACCAATAGCTCTCGAACTCCGCTAAGTTTGGCTACGCTATCCAATGCGTCTCGTCTTTGAGACATGGGACGCTGTCCCAATACCTCACCCGAGATTAAAAAGCTTGCTTGCCTGGTCTCCATAAGCGGGGCTGCCTTGCGAAACATAAAACCATGACAGTCAATACAAGGATTAAGCCATTTGCCAAATCCGTAAACAGGTTTTTCCAATAGCTTTAGGTGTTCATCGCTAACGTCTATCACTTCTAAATCGATATTATTCTGTTGGGCTGAAAGTATTGCTCTTTCTGCTTTTAGATACGGAGCTCTAAAGAATACCGGGTAAACGGTATATCCTCTGCTTTGCATCCATTTAACCGCCAATAGGCTATCTAATCCGCCCGAGAATAAGGCTATTGCACTGTGTTTCTTCATATCTCCAAAGCGTAAATCAGGCACTTTCTGTCAAGTGACTTCTAAAGTTTGAACAAGAGCTTTATTATTGTACCTTGCTTATGTGTATGTGAGATTGGTATAAAAAAGGGGTGAAGTGCAAACCCTCATTTAAAACTTCAAATTGCTCTCACTTGAGCAATTGAAGGTATCACATTGCTAACTAATACGATATGGTCAGACTTATATGCTTTGTTGGACTTGGACATTCCTTGATTATCTAACTATTTTTGCACCAAAACATCAAATTACCCACCGTATATTGATGGACTGTCAAAATAGAAAGCCTCCGTCTTTTGCTTTTTCATTATAGGGTGTTAGTTATAGTCTCAAAGCCATCCACAAGAGGAAGCAAGCCAGCCTCAACAGCCTGCTTAACGCTTACACAGGGTAGCTGTTCATTCTCGATTTGTTCTCGGTTAATGGTGTTCAAATCCACCTGGCTATTGGTTTTTGCCAGCTTGAACATCATGGTAAGAAATGCGTTTCGCCAAGATAGAAAGCACTTATCGCGCTGTTTCTGACTGTATAAAGCCACATAAATCTTCATGTCCTCAATGTAGCTCTGCGAAAGCTCCAGGCTCTTCAAGTGCTTCGATATTGCCCCCAGCTTCCTATTGGCACTGCTAACTTTGGGAACAACATATCTACGGGCTATCATCTTCCCCGCCATTCTATCTGCCACACCGCGTCACTTCTTGTGTTATATAATTTAATAGCTTCGTTTTACGTCTAACGCTTAACGCCTAACCTCCAACGCAATCCCGTCTGGGATGGCAGGTATTAGCGACGGATTTCAATCCGGCTGATAAGGGAGGATACTCCACAAACCAAGCCCTGTAGGGACGACAGATGACATTACCTTCAAAACCAATATCGCCCCAAAATAAACCAACCCCACCTGCCGTCCCGATAGGACTAACGGATTGTTTATGCTTCTCACTCAGCCTAGTTCAACCCCGTCGCTAAAAGCTATCGTCCCCAAGGGACTAATATAAGCGTCGCATAAAACCAGCCATTCGCCTACAAAGTGCCT
>DIMZ01000049.1:0-1137 GCA_002425825.1 Cloacimonetes bacterium UBA5553
ATAATACTGCAATGCGTTCTGGAGTGCTGGGGTCACTAGCGTGGAAAAGTGTAAGAGTGGAAAAGTGATACACAAGATGGACAATGTTTGCTGGAGTACTGGGGTGCTGGCGTGCTTGCGTAAATGCTATTAGTGGTATTTTTTTATTGTACCGTCAACAAGAAGCTGTGCTACAGATAGCGTAGCAGTTCGCGGTCGATAACTCCGGCATATAGCTCGATGTATGGCTTTACGGGGCTGTTATTTATTTTGGGGAAAAACACTTCTTCTATCTGGAAAAATCCTACTGAAGCGGTCATTTCCACGGTGATGCAGATGGGCTTTTCCTGACCCTTTGTTATCTTCACTTTCTGGATGGAAGAAGCTGAGGTGCGGTGAATATCGCCAACTCTTGTTTTCATGCTAAGCATGCTTGGGATGCGTGCTCTGCCCTTTTCCATATCGCTGCCATCGCCTATTAGCACCAATCCCGCTTCCAGAGAGTGGATTTTACGGGTAGCCATGTGTCCAAAGATAGCTTCTATGGCTATGGACTTTATGGCAGTTTTGGTCATTAGCTCTCCGGGCTCGTGCAGGGCATCCAGAATGCGGTCTATGTATGGCGTAGCAAGCTGAATGCTAAGCAATTCATGGCTGTCGCGGGTGATGGTCATGCCCAGGTCGTGCAGCAGTGATGCCATAATAACGGCGGTAAGGGAGTCGTCCGCGGTGCCCACTTCCTCTTTTTCCAAATTCATTTGGATGCCGGCTTCGTGCAATAGCTTAAACATCTTTATGGTATTCAGCGTGGCGGTGCGCATGTGCACTGGGCCATGATCATTGTAACCCAAACGCTTTATGGATACTATATTTGCATACTCTTGAGCGGCTTGTAACTCGGGATCGTCGAAAATCATCTCGGCTGTCTTCAGTGCTTTTCCGGAGAGCAGCTTCAGGATGCGGGCTTCAAGATTTTGTTGTTTAACTGATTTATACATTATTCTTTATCTCCTAAAATCTATTCAGCATCTTGTGTATCAGGTTGGTTACCGAAGATACCAAAGCTATTGCTATGGAGATGGTTCCGGCTATCATCAGGGTTTGCAGGATGCTTTTGGATGCCAATACGTTTTCCCCTGCGATGTACAACTGCATAGA
>DIMZ01000049.1:1154-1333 GCA_002425825.1 Cloacimonetes bacterium UBA5553
GGTACCAAGGGAATGATGGCGCAGGTTACAAACACCGATACCGGAGTTCTTAATTTCGGTGCCACAATTTCCGAATAGATGCATACTAAGATAATCGAGATAAACACAGAAAACAACACCGATCTGCTATAAAACAATACTATGAGATAAGTTGCCCAGCACAAGCCACCGCTAATGGC
>DIMZ01000049.1:1364-4403 GCA_002425825.1 Cloacimonetes bacterium UBA5553
GGATGGAAAAGCCCAGAATTGCCAGAAATGCCCAGCAGAACTGCATTAGAGTTAGGTAGTCAAACGGACGCATTAGAACCCCCACAAAGCCCATATCTTTAGCATAGAGCCGCTTCCCGCCACTATGCCAACGGTTATGAAGAGCGCTTCAACCGCGCGGGCTGTGCCGGAAACCAGGTCGCCACTCATGGTGTCTCTCATGGCGTTGGTGATGGACAAACCAGGCACCAAGAGCATGATGCCACCGATGATGATGTTATCGAGGCGTATGTAGGGGATATATAAATCCATCAGCTTGGCAAGAAACACTATTAGCGCGGCAGCAATGGCATTAAGGAGGAAGTTATTAAAGCCCAAGCGACCGAGATATTTTAGCCCGGAGCTAACAATAATGCCAATGAGAACGGCTACGGCAAACTCCATCCATGCTCCTCCAAAAAGCAGGCAAAAGAAGCCGCTGGTGGCACCACCGCAGAGGTTTCGTAACCATCCCGGCCATATCTGCTCGGCATCAATGCGCTTTAGCTCGGCGCACGACAAATTCAGGTCTTTCACTATATGGGATTCGGTGCATTTATCTTCGCCAATGCAATTAACTAAGCGGCTGATGCGGGTTATTTTGCCGAGGTCGATGCGTCTGGATTCGATGCGTCGGATGCTGGTGCTGATGTTTTCGTCTTTATCTTTCACGCTAATAAAAATGCCGGTGGGGGTAACGAATGAATCGGTGTTTGGATAGCCAAATCCTTCACACACCTTTTGCATCATCTTTTCTACACGGTTTGTGGCACTGCCGCTTTGCAGCAATATCCTGCCGACTTCCAGTGCAAGCTCGGTAGCCTGTTTAATGCTTATTTTGGACATATCTATCCTTTGATACTCAGTTGGTCTAAAATCTCTTGCGGTAGTCCAAGAATGGAGGCTATTTTAACCGCGCATTGGGGTGGGCTTCCCTTGCCTTTTAGGGCGATAAGGCTATAGTCCATCGCTTCAGAAAGCAGTTTTAGTCTATGCCTGGTGTCTGTGTCAGGAGTATTTTGCAGCTTTTGGAAGTCTGCTTCGGAGATGCCTTTTATGCTGAAGTGGCTANNTAATTCCGGGTAGCCTTGCAGGTGCCGAGAAATGGGTGGCAGCGAAGAGGCTGTGATGGCTGCTGCCAAGATAGCGGAAAACCGCCATGCAAATGGCCTCGCCTTCGGCGGGGTTTGTCCCCTTGGCGAATTCATCCAGCAGCATCAGGCAGCGGCCTTTACGCTGTAAAGCGGCATTGAAGGCAATCACTTCTCTGCCGAAAGAGCTTAGGTTTTCACTATTCTCGCCTTTATCGTGATTGTAATAAACGCTGTCATATATTGGTAATTCGGCTTGTTTGGCGGGAACCGGTATGCCAATGGATGCCAAGTGGCATATCTGTCCCAGCGTGATAAGTGCTGTGCTCTTTCCGCCCATATTGGGGCCTGTGATGAGGTTTGCGGCATTACTAAGACAGATATCCAGAGCTTGATAGCTGCGGTGGTTGACTTCCAGATACAGCTTTAAGGGTAGATTAACCGCAGATACCAAGCTGATGCCGGGAAAGCTGTCCTTCGTCCAATCTAATATCTTGGGAATGCAGCAGCCGTATTTTAGCGCAAAACAGCTAAGCATATAGTCCCAACATAGCTCCACAGTGCTGTGCCAGGCCGTTTCTAACTGGGGCAAGCATGAATGAACTAACTTGCTAAGTTCATATAATACCTTGGTTTCTTCGTCCGTTATCTCAAGCTGCAGGCTGTTAAGCTCTTGCTTAATCGCCAGTGCATCCGCAGTATCGGCAAGGCAGAACGTGTAGTTTGCCAGGTTCTCGCTTTTTACAACAAACAGCTTGGAGCTTAGTATCCGGGTAACGGCTTCTTGCCTGCTGCGCGGCATCACAAATTCATCTTTCAGGCTGGGCATGCTTAGAGTATGTTTGGCAGCCTGTAAGTCTGCTGCGCGCTTCTCTTTAAGTTTATTGCCAAGGCTTTGGCGCAGCTCCAGCAACTTAGCCAGTTTGGGGGAGTATTGGGGTGAGATGCGAAATACTGGCAGCTTGTTAGCTTCGGGATCGAGAGCTTTGAACAAGTGGCTCATATCCGGCATGGGATGCAGCAGATGCAAGTCCGCAGCACTTAGCTTTTCCCATAGTCGCATATAGTTCCACAGGAAGCTTTTTAGCTCGAAGAACTCATGCATTTGCAGGCTTTCGGTTTGCTTGATATGGCTAATCGCCAAAGATGGAATATGGCAGAATACATCGTCTAAGAAGCTCTTGAGGGCTTTATTATTAGAAAGCTCATGCATTAGCTGCTTAATGCGTGCATATCCCGCCTTAATCTCGCTTATATTTACATGTGACCGGGCAAGCTTGTATCTTTTGGCGTACGACTCAAGTTCGCCCTTGTTTTCTATAAGGGCGTATATCTTGTCCATGCTCAGGCTTTCGAGGATTTGCTTCATAATCTATTCTTTCCTTAAGTTCGGCAACAGTAAATACAGTGTGCTGCGCTGTCAATCATTTTGTGAAAAGCGAAGTTGGATGCTGCCCTGGGCGGTGCTGCGAATGGGGATATTGGCATCGTTAAAACGTGAAACAGTTTCTGTGTGGGGGAAGCCGAAGCGGTTTATTTTGGAAGTGCTAAGCCACGCCTCTTTGGGCGAAGTAAGCTCTAAGAAATGTGATGTGCTGGAGCCCCTGCTACCGTGATGGGGTATCTTCAGGTAGTCGCTATCCAGTTCGGAGGCATACTTGCGGCTAAGATAGTATTCACTTGGGGCACCAATATCACCGGTAAAGAGCAGCTTGCCTCCTGGTGTGTCTATGCGGCATACCAGCGATAACTCATTTTCATTGGTGCTAACAAAGCCTGCATCGGGATGCAAGAACTTGATGCGGCTATCGCCCAGCATGAAACTGCAGGTGTCGGCAATGATATGCACATTGTCTGGGCGAAAGTAAGCTCTGGAAGCAAAGAACTGCCATTGTGGCTGCGTGGATGTGGCTTTCGAGATAAAGATATG
>DIMZ01000238.1:0-2877 GCA_002425825.1 Cloacimonetes bacterium UBA5553
CCAAGCTGGCAAGCGGTTCGTCCAAAAGAATAACACTTGCACTGCACATATATGTTCTAAGCAGAGCAACCCTTTGCTTTAGGCCACCTGAAAGCTGATGGGGAAAGTGATTGGCATGGTTCTCCAGTCCAAAAACAGGCAACAGCTCATCAATCTTCTTTCTTGCTTTCTGGATATCGCCATTTCTTACCTTTACCGGAATAAGAATGTTCTGAATAGTATTTAACCACGGAAACAACAAATCATCTTGAGGCATATAGCCCAGCAGTCCGGTTTTGCCAGTTATCTCATGATTATTAAGATATATGTGTCCGCTATCGGGTTTGGTGATGCCCGCAAGTAGCTCCAAAAGTGTGCTTTTACCGCATCCGCTTGCACCAATAATGCTAATAAACTCTCCTTGACAGATGCGAAAATTAACTGCCTCCAAAACCGTAGATATGCCGTTGCGAAAGATAAATGATTTCTTTATTCCCTTCGCTTCCAGGATTATCGGACAGGTGTTTGGAGGCAGCTCTAGCATAATCTTATGGTAGATATTTGTTGGTGAAAGCTTTTTCCACTTCTACGCTGATCGGGATAAGCCTTTCCTGATACATCCAATCAATAAATCGCTTCCACACTTCCAACTTTTGCTCTCCCCATCTTGGCGCATCCGCTTTATACTCTTTGGCAAGATACTCCGTACTACGCTTCACTTGGTCGGCATTTAGCTCCGGTACATGCTTCAAAAGGATATCCGCAGCTCCAGATGGATTGGCGATACAATACTCATAACCTCGAGATACAGCTTTCATGAAGCTGGTAGCCATGTCCGGGTTGTCATGCAGCACATTCTCACTACTGATAATAACGGGAGTATAATAATCAAATATGGGATTCAGGTCTTTTAGAGAAATATAATTCAGCTCGATTCCTCTGCGCTCTGCCTCTACACCATCCCAGCCATAATATATCCATTCGAAATCGGCATCCTTTCCGATGGTAGAGAAGAAGTCATAAACGCCTGATACAATCCTTACCTTGTTAAAATCAGCATTGTTTTTTGCCATGATGTTCTTTAAGATAGCCTGCTCTGATGGAGAGTCCCATGAGCCATATCGCTTCCCTTCAAAAGCTTTGGGTGACGTTATATTATCTTTCTTAAGCGAGGCAAAGCCAGATGTGTTGTGCTGAATTACAGCTCCAATTGATACTAATGGAATGTTCTCGCTTCTGGCGCGAATAACGTTCTCTTGGTAGCTAACGCCAAAATGGCTTTTACCTGATGCAACTATCTGATCTGTTACGCCCTGGCCAGGCTGTAGGATTTCTACATCTAAGCCTTCTTCTTTGAAATAACCTAATTCTAATGCCACATAAAGTCCAGTGTGGTTAGTGTTTGGTGTCCAGTCTAAAGTTACGGTTACTGGGGTTAGCACTTCTGGTTTAGCATCCTTTTTACCACAGGCACTTAGCATCAGCATTAGTACTATAACTATTAGTAGGGGTAGTCCTTGTTTCATATCTTTATTCTCCTTTAATTCTTTACGCTCTGGGGTGATACAAGGTGTGGGTTTCAATCAATCTTCTCATATCAACATGGGTGTATATTTGAGTGGTATCTATACTGGCGTGCCCAAGCAGGGCTTGAACAATACGCAGGTTTACCCCTGCATCCAACAGGTGTGTGGCAAAGCTGTGCCTAAATGTATGCGGGGTAACGTCTTTCTTTATCCCGGCAGAAACAACGGCAGCTCGCAGAATCTTCCAGAATCCCATGCGGCTTAGCTTTGAGCCTCTGCCGTTTAGGAACAAATATTCGCTTTGTTTCAGCTTTAATAATACTGGTCTGGCTTGGTTTATATAGCTGGAAAACAGCGGGTCTATGCTGTCAACATATGGAACATAACGCTGTTTACTGCCCTTACCTTGCACCAGAATCACCCGCTCACTAAAGTTTATGTCTCTAATGCTTAAGCCCAGCAGTTCGGATATGCGCATACCTGTGGCATAGAGCAATTCCATCATTAGCTTGTTCCTGATCTCAAGAGCAGTATTGGTCTGCAAACTACCCAGCAAGACAAACATCTCATCTACAGTAAGGAAGTCTGGTAGATGAGTCCCTAGCTTTAAGCGTGGAACCATGTCTAAATCTACATTTATCTTCACATCGTTATCTGCTAAGAAGCCAAAGAACTGGCCTAAAGCTACCCTCTTGCGGGCTATGCTGCTGTTTTGCAGACCCAGTTCCTGAAGCGCTAACAGGTATTCTACAATGTCATCCGCAGTGTAATCTGAGATGTCTCGTTGTTTGAACATCAAGAAGTCTCGGATATCACTCTTATAGCTGTCGATGCTGTTCTTCGCCATACCACGCTCAACCTTGAGGTGGTATGAAAAGCTGTTTAGATAGCTGAAAAGGCCAGGTGATAGTTTAGCTTCATTCACTGCTATAGTAATTTGGTGTTTCCTTGGTTATACGGATGTCGTGAGGATGGCTTTCTTTTAGTCCGGCTGTGCTTATCTCAACAAATACGGCATTTTGCCTTAGAGCTTCCAGATTGGCTGCTCCACAATAGCCCATTCCAGCCCTTAGTCCACCCATAAGCTGGTAGAGGAAGTCTTTTAGTGGTCCTTTGTAAGGCACCATTCCCTCAATGCCTTCGGCTACAAGTTTGTTGTCCTCTTCATCTGATTGAAAATAGCGATCCTTGCTGCCTTTCTTCATGGCACCTATCGAGCCCATGCCGCGGTAGCTTTTAAAGCGGCGACCATTATAGATGATAGATTCTCCCGGGCTTTCGTCGCATCCCGCAAATAATGAGCCAATCATCACTGCCGCTGCTCCTGCTGCTAAGGCTTTCACAATATCGCCACTGTACTTCAAACCGCCAT
>DIMZ01000238.1:2911-9127 GCA_002425825.1 Cloacimonetes bacterium UBA5553
GCCATCGGCAATAATTGGAATACCGCTTTTGCTTGCTTCTTCTGCGCATTCAATAACAGCGCTTAACTGTGGTACACCAATACCAGCAACCACACGGGTTGTGCAGATAGAGCCGGGACCAATGCCCACCTTTACGCCATCGGCACCGTTGTCTATCAGGTATCGACAAGCCTCTGCCGTAGCAACATTACCGGCTATTACTTCGCAACTAAGATTTGCCTTTATCTTGTTTAATGCATTTTGAATGTTTATGTGATGGCCGTGAGCAGTGTCTATTACAATTAAGTCTGCCCCGAATTTAACCAGCTCACAGGCTCGCTCATAGAAGTCACCTGTTACTCCAACTGCGGCTCCCACTAATAGTCTGTTCTTTTTATCTTGAACAGCAGAAGGGTAGTTTAGGCGTTTCATAATGTCTCTAACGGTAATCATACCCTCAAGAGTGCCGTCGTCACGAACCAATAACAGCTTCTCTATGCGGTGTTTTTGAATCAGGCTTATTGCTTCTTCCATAGTAATGCCCATTGGTGCAGTTATAAGCTTTTGGCTGGGCGTCATCATGTCTTGAACCAAGCGGTTATTATCTGTTTCAAAGCGAATATCTCGATTGGTTAAAATGCCTTGTAGCTTACCTTCTTGTACCACGGGGAAGCCGCCTACCCTATGCAGGGCTTTTAGCTGTAATACCTTCTCCAGTGTGTCATTTGGACATAAAGTGTATGGGTGGGTAACAACACCGCTCTCTGCCCTTTTTACCAGATGCACCTGTCGTGATTGCTCGGCTATGTCTAAGTTTTTGTGAATAATGCCAATGCCACCTTCACGAGCCATAGCAATAGCCAAATCGGCCTCAGTGACTGTGTCCATCGCTGCGCTTAATACAGGAATACGCAATGATATGCTTTTGCTTATCCTGGTGCTAAGCTCTACTGAAGAGGGTAGCACCTCAGACTTTTGTGGCACCAATAGAACATCGTCGAATGTAAAAGCTTTTCTAATGTCTATCTTCATTGTAGTCTCCTAACATCATCTATCTTTTTTGATTAATTACAAAGCTGGGCGGGAGGCTGACCATCGGCTAATCTTTTGCCTGAATCCTGGCGAGAAGATGCTGTTGGGACGGTTTTTTAGAAACTCTCTCGCCAGCTGCTGTTNNCTGTTCCGCGTTGTGATCTTTTACTAGCGTGAGCTTCAGCAATGAGGTATATTCGGCAGCAAGCTTGTCTTCAAACTGGTAATCAAGCAGTTGCATTGCTTTATCATGCATACCAAATCCAATTGCGGTCTCAATTGCCAGTAGCAGCAGTTCTTCGTCTTTTGTATGTTCAAATACAGTAAGGAGCGAGTCCACGCCTGCTGTTTGGTTTAGCTGTATCAGCTTAATCGCCGTTATAAAGGTGTCGGTATCTGTTCCCTGCAATCCAAGGGTTAGCATCATGAGATACATGGCGTCGTTTGTATATTGGCTACCCGGATACTTTATAATGAATTCATTCATCAATGAATCAGCTTCACTAATACGGTTATTTAATAACTCAGTCAGGAAAAGCAAATAGTCTTTGCCTTCACTAAGCCTTGGTTCTCTTATAGACTGCAAGATACTGGAGGACTGCTGATACCTGCCTATCATAAGGTTTAGCCTTGCCATCTCTAAGTCTAAGTCTTGTCGCTCATAGTTATCACGCGCAAACAACCTGGCTTCTTGAAGCCACACAATTGCACTATCCACTGGGGCTCCATTTGCCAATCTGGTATCGGCCATCAAGCGTCTTAACCTAACCCCATACAGTGACCTCATCCATTGGTTCCTGTCTTTCCAAATTGGCAGGCTTACTGCTGTTGATATGGTGGATTCGGCTTTCTGGTACTCAGCATTCCTGAAGCTGATCTCAGCCATGCGAAAGCTTATTTCCACTTGCTTGAGCACGTCTTTTTCCACTGCGTTTGCATACATATAGGCAGCATAGGCAAGACTGTCGTTACCCGAAACTGCTTGCTCTTCAGCAAAACGATAGAGCTTAGTGAGTTCTAAGCTTTTGTAAACATCCAAGGCCCGAGGATACTCACGCATGCTAACTAACGCACCTGCATACAGCTCTTTTACAGCTTCGCTCTTAGATGTGTCTGCGATAGCGGCAATAGTGGAGATGAGCGTAGCATCTTCCTGCAATATTGTTTTAATCTGGTTGTTTGTAAAGAATAGATTAGATGGCACTTGGGTAAGGAAAGCAAGGTATTCGTGAATAGCATCACTAAACAAACGATAGTTCATGGAAGCATTGGCAATCTCCATGCGAAACAGCTCCGGCTTCTTTAGCCGGGTTCTTGCCATGCGATATAGCTGCAACACCCTGTCATAAAAGCCCTTTCTCTCAAAAAAAGCTGCTAATTGGCGATACCTGAACTCCTCATGGTTAAACAGTTCCAGATATGCCATGCTCTCTTCCCAGGCTTGATCTACCTTGGCTTGTAGCACTAATAGCTGAATGTGTTGCTCAGCATAAGCTTGGGATGGCATAATCCTTTGGTACTTGCTTAGCAATGCCTCAGCTTTGTCTGTTTGCATAAGAGCAAAGTATATCTGCAAAAGCAGGTTTATGCTACTAAGGTCGTTGGGGAACTTGTCTAGCAGTTGGATTAATAACTGCTCAGATTGAGCATACTGCCTTTGCGCCATAAGCTGGTATGCCTGTTGGTAAACAATGTCTTTCTCGTTATATTGAGCATGTATGAACGAAATCATCATGCAGAATACAAGCGACACAAGCAGTATCTTCTTCATTATCTGTCCAACGATTCTCTAAGTGTTTTCAGGTATTGTAATATAACCTGCTGGTATTCCTTTGGGTACGCCTTAAAATTATCTTCCAGCAAGCTGCTTTGGCGCAAGCTATTCATGTCTATCTTTCCGGTATTATTATTCATGATTCGTTGATCGGCTGTTTCGCCTTTGCGTTTTTCACTAAACTCCCGTTTATTGATAGAGCGTTGTGCATCAAGCATTTTTGATATCACTCTTTCCTGTCTCTCTAACAGGTCTGGAGACAATTGATTGTTCTTTAGCTGACGACTGATGCTTTCCATCTCTTCGGTAATCTGCTTCAGGGCATTTCCTTGCTTTTGAGCTTCGGGACTATTCTGCATAGCACGTTTTAGATTCTCAGCCAAGCGCTCTTGATCTTGAGCAAGTTTCTGTATCTGTTGCTGCATTCCGGCATCCATCCTGCCTCCGGAAGATTGCATTTGCATCATTAACTGCTCGGTAAGCATATTCATCGCCATTTGTTCCTGGCTCATTTGCTCCAATGCCTGCATCNNTTCCAGAGCCTCCCCCACCTCCTGAAGATGAATTTTGCATAGCCTGCATCAAATCATAAACCATCAAGTTTATGCCTTTTTGTATCTTGGTGAGAGTTGGGGGTATCTGGTAAAATTGTGATTCGTTTACGTAGTTAAAGAATTCCCTATAACTGCGATTGGTTTCTGTTAAGTCCATAAAGAACTTAGGTGGAATAATCATTAACACCTGAACCTCGCTAAACAGCTTATTCAGCGAAATCTGAATCCCTTCCGAATGTGAGATTAAGTCTGGAACTATAACATATGGATCATTGCGATATCTACCGGCANNAGCGGATTCATGCTTTTTGGAAAAGATTAGCAGTTCTCTGATTGCAGTCTGGATTGCCTCCATAGTCTTGCCCTGGCTACCGGAACTCATGTTGCTCTTCATTTCGGATAGCTTCATGGTGAAGCGTCTCAGCTTCTCCATTGCCTGAGCTTGGGACGACTTTGACTGGCTGCGCTGATTCTGTTTCAAATTATCCTGGCTGCTTTGCATATCTTTTTGGGGATCACTTTGCTTCATGTCTTGCATCAGCTCATTCAGCTTATCTGCCACTTGTTTGTCCCTATTCTTATCCAGCATTTCTTTTATCTTATCCAGCTCTTCCTTTAGCTTATCATAAGCATCGCTAATCTGCTTCTGGTTTTTCGCCAATTCATTATTGTCGATGCTGTTGTCCATAGTTTGGTCGCTTAGGGACTTCTGCATCTTCTCCAGCTCTTCACTCATCTGCAGGGCTTTTTGAACGGCTTGTTCTTTCTTGATGCTTTCCAATAGCTGCAAAGTCTGCTCTATCTTTTTAGCGAATTCCTCCATAGAGAATTTGAAGTCGTCCATGGCTTTCTTTAGGTCTTCGGGTTTCACGTTCTTCAAGCTTTCTTCAAACTTTTGCATAGCTTTCTGCATATCTTCGTTGCTAATCTCTTCCATCAGTTCCTGAATCTTCATCATCTTTTCCAGGGTTTCGGGAGACAGCGCTTGATTTGCCTGCATCTTATCTATAAGTTTGTTATAATTCTCTGCAATATCCTGCACTTGTTCGCTAAGCTTCTCTTGTTGAGATAGCATATTCTCTAGTTGCTTTTTATCTTCCCATTTGGGAGTATCTTGTTTAAGTAGTTCTCTGCGCTTATCCTCAAATTGCTTCACCAAATCTTTGGATTGCTTCAAAGCACTCTCGAGGTCTTCTTTGCGGTTCTGTTCCTGTCTTTCTATCTCTTTATATATCTCTTCTATAGATGGGAATCTTGCCTTATACTTGGAGCTTTCAGCCTTCTGATTGTCCGGCGAATTGTCATAAATCTCAGCCCAATAAGTAACAACATCTCCGGGGAAAAGACTTGCTCCCTTCAAATCCAAAAGAAAATCGGTGGCATACATCTTGCTGCTAATCACGTTCTGTATATTCAGAGTACCAACTTCACCATTATTAACCTGAAGCTTCAGTGACGCATTGCGCAGCCCGAAATCATCATCCGCGGTTATTATCAACGGCAATAATAGGTTTTGGTTCAAGATAACGTCTTCGCCGGGGAAGCTAATCTTTATCTGAGGTGGATTATCGTCAATTATGCGAATCTGCTTTTCTTCGGGACGATTCTTGCGTCCCAATTCATCGGTCATTTCCAGATACCACGTTTTGGCACTTACAATCTTGATAGGAGCAATAAAATTCATGTTATCCAAAGCTTGCATCTTAATGCGAGTGGCATCACTGAATACCATCTCTGCCGAAACAACCGGAATATTTGTATTGATAGCAAGTTTAGCACTGCTATGCTTCCATGTTTCGATGTTACCATAGCTTAGCGTATCTGTCCAGGCACTTAGATTTGTATATGCTGGTGGGGCTATCTCAAGCAACCATTTCTTTACTATGGGCTCGTCCAGCACCGTTATCTTATATACTGGAGACTTACACACGCTGTTTTCCACATAGTATTCGATGCTATTATCCAAACGGCTAAAGATATAGCTATAACCCGACAAACCAAGCTCACGCCATTGCTGATCTGTCCTGTAGAACAATCTGTGCTTCAGTCTTACGTCCGGTTTTATAATGTTAATCTCAAGTGACTGGTTGCGCCCAATCAGCATATTTCCCGGGCTAAGCTCAATAAATTCTTTATATACTATCTCTTGGCGTTTGTTAGTATAAAATTGTCTGAAAGCAAGCTCAAAGTCATTCCAATTGTAAGCCCAAATGCTACCCAAGCCAATTAACATGAATAGTATTGCAAACATCATCCATGAGGGTATCGGCGAGGGAACCTTGTAGCTGGAGTTAGCCAAACGAGCTACTGATTGCTCCTGCAAGGCAGACACCACCACATTTTTGGGGTTACTAGTGCTTAGCTCCAGAGTATTTTGAAACAAATCATCATTATATNNTCAATCTGCCTATCCAGAAAACGAGCTACTTGTGCATCATTCCACAAAGCCTGGTAGCTACTCCAGATGAAGTATAAGATAACCAGGGCTGTGGCTGCTCGTATGCCGATATTGGCATACAATAAAGCGGATGATTCTGCGGAGATATTTGTCCAAAGCAAAAAGTAAACATGCAAAGCGCACACGAACACAATCAGGCAGTTCAGCAAAGCCTGCATAATGAAGCGTATGTTTATTCTCTGTTTGTACTTATGTAGCTGCTGTGAAAAATCTCTCATGTAAAGGCATACTCCTTTGCTTAAGAAGCGTATAATTCTGAATAGGCGGTATGTGTCAAGCAGAGATTCGTGTACCTGTTTCCTGCAGAATCCCTACACTACACAAAGACGCTGATTCTTTTATACTCCATGTCCGAATCAATAAGCAATGGTATTTCCCTGTTGCTTCCTTGAACGATTTACGGATGAAATACGCATGAA
>DIMZ01000238.1:9165-10014 GCA_002425825.1 Cloacimonetes bacterium UBA5553
CCCCAGCCTTAAACTTAGGGATAGCCGCTGCTGCAACCATGGCGGCATTATCCATACACAAAGCCAATGAGGGATAATAAACATTTATGCCAGCAGATTTGGCTTTCTGTGTAAGCTGATCCCTAAGAGCTGAATTAGCAGCTACGCCCCCGGCAATAAGGATACTTTTTACATTGTTCTGCCTTGCCCAGCGGATGGATTTGTTTATAAGAGGTTCAATTATCGCCTGTTGAATTGATGCGGCTATTGCAGGGAGATTATTCTTTATGGTATCCTCCTCCTGATGCGCAAGCCAGGTGCGAACTGCTGTTTTAAGACCGCTATAGCTAAAATTGAAGTTATCCTTAGCAGGAAGAGCGCGCGGAAACTGCACGTAGCCTGCATCGGCTTCCCTGGCAAGCTTGTCTATTATAGGCCCACCGGGAAAGCCTAAACCAAGCAGCTTGGCAGCTTTATCAAAGCTCTCTCCAGAAGCATCATCCACAGTCTTTCCAACAATGGCAAACTCTGTATAGGTGGAAAAATGCACCATTTCCGTATGCCCACCGGATACTACCAATGCCAGGAAAGGTGGCTCAATTTCAGGATGCTCCAGTTTGTTGGCAAAAATGTGGGCGAGCATGTGGTTAACAGTAATAAGCGGTATGGATAGGCTCCATGCAAGGCTTTTTGCAAAAGAAAGCCCTACCAGCAAAGATCCTATTAATCCGGGATTTACTGCCACGGCAATAGCATCTATGTCCCTTAAGGTATAACCGGCTCTATCAAGCGCATTCTGCGTTAAGAGCAGTATGTTCTTTAGATGCAACCTCGATGCTAGTTCGGGTAGCACTCCGCCAAAGGCAAGAT
>DIMZ01000240.1:0-2596 GCA_002425825.1 Cloacimonetes bacterium UBA5553
TTTTGTGCTATATCCCGGCTATCCTGAGGCAAATATTCGGCACTTCAGTTTCATGTTGCAAGGCATACATGAGCTTGCCGGGGATTTTTACCGAATGGGCATCGCCTTTCATGTGTTAATTGGCGAGCCGGTGGAGCAGCTTAGCCGGGCATGCAAAACAGCCATAGAAGTAGTAAGCGACCATGGCTACCTGTGCATTCAAAGAAAATGGCGGAGTGAACTGCACAACAGGCTTGGAGAAATGGGTGTTGCCTATACTGAGATTGAAACTGAGGCTATGGTGCCGGTTAGACTGGCTTCTGCCAAGCAGGAATATGCTGCGGCAACTCTGCGACCAAAGCTGCTAAAGCAGTTAGCCCAAATTCAGATTACTGTCACAGCTCCAGTATATAAAGGGGTAATTGCCAAACTGCCGGAGTCTTTATCGCTACAGCCAATGCCTCATAAGCTTGGTTTACAGCAATTCATAGATTGGGTGGATGGGCAGTGCGAAATTGACACCGGAGTACCCGAGCTAAAGAGCATGGTTGGGGGTAACGCAGAAGCGAGAGCTTTGCTAAAGGATTTTATTAGCAACAAAATAGGGCATTACAGCAGTAAAAGAAACAATCCGGGTTTAAATGTACAGAGTGGGCTTAGCCCATATCTTCATTTTGGGCAAATATCGCCTATGGAAATTGTTCAACAACTTATGGATGAGAGCGGTTATAACCTGCTTAAGATTAGCAGTTTAATTAGGAATAAAGAGGGTTTGGGTGAGTGGGATGCAGGGCTGGCATCATTTGCGGAAGAGCTGATAGTAAGGCGTGAGCTTAGCTTTAATTTCTGCCACTACAATGAGCATTATGATAGTTTCGCTTGCCTGCCTGCCTGGGCAAAAAATACCTTGTTTAACCATATCTCAGACATCAGGGAAGAGCATTATTCACTTGACAGATTGGAGCAATGTGCAACAAGCGATGTGTATTGGAATGNNAACGGGTAAGATGCACAACTATATGAGAATGTACTGGGGGAAGCGACTGATAGCCTGGTTTGCCTCTCCCGAAGAAGCCTTCTCGGTGATGCTATATCTAAATAACAAGTACTCGCTTGACGGTAGAGACCCAAATTCATTTGCGGGCGTGGCGTGGTGCTTCGGCATGCATGACCGTCCTTGGATGAATAGAGAGATTTATGGAATGGTTCGCTATATGAATATGGCAGGATTGAAAAGGAAATTTGACATGGGAGCCTATCTGGCAAAAGTGAATGCTCCCGGAAGGAATGATGCATAAAAGACTATTATTGCTGTTCTCATTTGTCCTTGGCTGCTTTTGGCTGATTGCTCAAAGCAAGGGTATAGAGCCGCGTAAGCTGGTGATTGGGGGAGATTATAACTATCCACCCTATGAATTCCTGAACGATGATTCCATTCCTGATGGTTACAATGTGGAGCTTAGCAGGCTAATATGCAGACAGCTTGGCTATGAACCGGAATTCAAGCTGGCAAAATGGGCTTTGGTGCGACATTGGCTGGACACACACGAGATTGACCTGATTCAGGGGATGGCGTTTTCAATTGAGCGTGCAAAGATTATGTACTTTTCTGATGCACATGCACAGACATGGCGTTCAATTTTTGTGCGTAATGGCTCAAAGATACGTGATTCGAGAGACATACTGAATGCAACCATCGTTATTCAACAGGAAGACATAGCAAAAGACTTTCTAAAGCGTATCAGCTTCAATGGCATAATTGTGGAAGTTCCCACTCAGGAAGATGCTTTGAAGCTACTTAATGATGGCGAATTCGATGCAGCAATAGTGAATCACATGAATGGTATGTATGTTACCAGTCATCACAAACTGAAGCATATTCATCCTCTACCCCAACGAATATTACAAAGGGAGTATTGCTACGCATCAAAAGATCAACGCTTGATAGATGAGATAAATAACGCTCTGCTAATCCTTAGCCAGAATGGTCAGTTGGCATTGCTGCACGAGAAGTGGTTCGGAAGATATGATCTGTATTCCGAAGAAGTAAGGCTAATGAACAAGGGCTATTTGATTATCGTTCATACCGTGTTCTTTGCGGCTCTTATTATCATTCTATTCATTTACTTTTATAGAAAGAACAAAAAGCATAAGCGCGACTTGGAAACCGAGTGCGAGGCACGAGTATCGATTGAGAAAGAACTGAACAGGGAGTATCGCATTTTCGAGAAAGGGCCGGTGATAATATACAAAATGCAGGCAGACCCAATTAAGCTGCTTATGCTATCGGACAATGTGGATCAATGGGGATATAGTGTAGATGAAGTTATCGCGAAGGGCGAGGATTTCATCAGCATGGTGTTTTCGGAAGATAGAGCGGCTTTTAGTAGTATTGAAACAGATAGTGAGCATGATGAATATAATATCCGCCGTTACCGCATTATGACCAAAGACGGTGAGATTAGATGGGTGCTAGACTATTCTACACGGATAGACCACAATGATGGGCATGCGCTGTATTATGGCTATATTATGGACATAACCGGGCAGAAGAATCTGGAAGCACAGCTAATGGAATCAAAAGAGAAAGCCGAGGCTTCCAGCCAAGCCAAAAGCC
>DIMZ01000240.1:2611-3188 GCA_002425825.1 Cloacimonetes bacterium UBA5553
ACCATGAGCCATGAGATACGCACACCTCTTAATGGGATTATGGGCTTTCTGCAGGTATTGATGCAGATGGAAGCAAGCGCAGAGCAGCGTGAGTATTATGAGATAATGTATTCGTCGGGACGTAACCTGATGAAGATAATTAACGATATATTGGACTTTTCGAAGATTGAGTCTGGCAAGCTGGAGCTAATCCTGAATGATTTTAATCCTCATATCTTGATTACCGATTTGGTGCGTACCTTCTCACTGCAAAATCCTAAGCCGGAGCTAAAGATAAGCTGTAGCATAAATGAGCGCATTCCCAATGTGCTGCGTGGTGATCAACTGCGTATGAAGCAAGTGTTTATAAATCTCCTTCAAAACGCTCTGAAGTTTACCGACAAAGGCTCAGTGGAGATAAGTGCAGAGGTCTATACCAAAAGCCAGACTGAGATTCGGCTTTTATTCTGTGTTTCAGACAGCGGCATCGGGATAGACCCCAAGAAACAGGAAGACATATTCGATAATTTCAGTCAGGCTGATTCGTTGATCACCAGCAAATATGGCGGGACAGGCTTGGGGCTATCTATTGTGAAAC
>DIMZ01000135.1 GCA_002425825.1 Cloacimonetes bacterium UBA5553
CAGATTGGAATTACTGGTAGCAGTAGTGCTAAAGACTATGTTAGACAGCTTCATATACTGGGTTCTAACCATGCTCATCACATAGGGCTTTGCGGCTGTCTGCCCGGAAAAGCTTATGGTGGAATTTCCCGCAATCACCGAACGAAGCGTAACTGAGGCTTCATCACCAGCACCGGGAACAGCGTGTGCAGTTATCTGCTCCTGATACAGAGCATCAGTTAAATAGCCATTTACCGAAGCACTAATGCCCCGCAAGCTAAGGGCATCGCAGAAGGCTTGAATGCTGGTGTATGCTTCACCCGCCCCTATGTAATAGTTCCCGCTCATGGGGCTAAGGGCAGGATCAGGAGTGTATTCGTGAGCTCCAATGTCGCTATTCACAGGATTGCGAGGGAGTCCGTTATAATCCGTAGTAACAGCCGTAGAAGGATACATGTTGTCCAGTGCAGGAGAAACGGAGCTTAGCAGGTCGGTGCTAAAAAACGGATTGATAGACACATTCTGGGTTTGCGTAACGGCTGCGAAGTCACTTAGCTCCCTATAACTATCGTTACCTGTCTTAGCTACATACAAGCCATAGCTATAGATGTTGTTATGCTCCACTATGTTTCTTTGGGAATATAGCGGATCAACCGACGAGGCTGATAGCGCAATGGCTCCGCCTGTAGCAACAAAGTGATTCTTACGGATTTGCATGCTATAACCGCTAAACGAACCCGCAAAAGTGTTATAGGTATTGGCACTGCTATTGCTAATGCTATTATGCGTAATGTTCAAACCTATGCCGTAGATACTCATGCCATAACTGCCAGTTACGTTAACAATGTTATTGAAGATATGCGGAGTCTGTGTAATAACCTCAAGATAACTGGCGTATATTCCGTTTTCACAACCGCTAATCTTATTTCCGCTAATCTCAAGGCTGCCGCTGCCATTGGCAAGATTGATGCCGTGGGTTATGCCTTGGATGCTGTTATCCATTATCTTTAGCCCAGTGAAGCGCAAGAGGTTTATGGCGTTGTAACCACCTTCAAAGTAGTTGTTGAGTATCTGCCAATCGCCAAAGCTGTCGTTGTAACTGCTGCTGTTGCATACTATGTGATAGCCACCATCATAAAAGCTGTTTAGAGCAATGTAGAGGTAATCCGCATCCCCGTTTCCAGCAGCAGTGATGTAAACAGCCCCGGAATTGTTTGAAGTAGTATTGCTCTGTCCCTGAAAGCGGCAGGAAGTAATGCTGGTATTATCCGCATTGCCGTTTATCTGCACTGCCACATTATAGTTTCCACTGCTAACAAAGCTAAGCTTATGCAGCTTCACATTAGGCACATTATCTATCTTTATTATATAGTTATTGCTTCCATCGGCACTGGGGTTATTAAGGATAACCGAGCCTGATGGGGCGGTGCCGGAGTGCAGGGTTAGATTATAACCATTGGAATCATGCTGCATCATAAATGGCCCACTGTAAGTTCCGGGATTTAAGATAAACTCCGTGTGATTCGTTAAGCCCTGCGAATTAAGCGCATTAATGGCATCTGTTAAAGTGACAAAGTTTGCCCCACTGCCTCCAACCGTATAGCTGCCTGCAAGCGCGGCAAGGGATACGCATAGAGTAAGTAAAAGAATAGTTAACACATGTTTCATAATCTGATATCCTCATATCTGAATTCTATACTTCATGCAGAATTGTTAGCAAATCTACATAGCTTATGCATGCGCGGAACGCTTATAGAATACACCTCTGCCGTCAAGCATTATTTGTTTGCCATGTAATATACAATGCCTACATCCTTAGTAGCTTAATTGTTTGCTGATGCTTAGCATACTCAATTCTGGCAAAATACAGCCCCACGGGACAACGCTTTCCGGAGCTGCTGTACCCATCCCATCGCAAAGTATTCCTGCCTGCCGCCTGATTGCCTGTTTGGCTATATACCAGTTGCCCCTTAAGGTTATAAACCCTTATGCTAACATCTGCACTGTGCTTCAGCGAATACTCGATATTAAGCACCTCAGCAAAGGGATTGGGATACACAGAGTTTATAAACGCATTGGGGCTAAGCTCATCATCTATTGCAGACGCAGCGGGGACATATATAAAAGCTGGGCCAGTATAATAGTTATCCCCATTCATCGTTAAAGCCTTTAGCCAGTAAAAGAAGTCTCCCCCCGCATCTGGAAGTTCACTATCTATAAATATATACGTCTGAGCACTGGATGTATTAAATGCTTCCATCAAACCCGATACTGCAATAGCCTCAGAAAGGTTTCCACTGGCTGACCGCAGCAAATAATAGCCTGCCAGATTAGTTTCCCATGCACTTGTCCACCGTATTCTCACATCCCGCTGCCCGCTGATCTCGGTTGTAAACGAGCTCAGCTCATAAGGTAGCTCACCAATATAAACCCGAATAGAATTGGAATAGCGGCTATAACCCTCCCCGAAAAAGGCACGGATGCGATAAAACACTTCGCTAACTTCGGGAAAATCGAATGCTTGGCTATTCTGAGCAGCACTTACCACATAGTTTTGTACCAGTAGGTCATTAAACTCCTCATCGGTGCTGATGTCTATTCTATATTCCTGCGCATTAAGGCAAGGCACCCAGTTCACGGTGACCTGATGCACATCCTCACTTGTTCCCGCCAATGCCAATGGCACCCACAGTTTGGATACAAACTCAGGATGGTCGATAAAGGGATTGCGATTGCCCTGACGCTCCTGAATACGATTGTTGCGCCTGCGTTCCAAAGCATCGGGTGGGTCTTGATAGTGCCATTCCAGCAATGTGGAAAGTTTACCATAGAAGGGGCCACTGGTGGGCGTGGTATCCTGCAGCTCCAGATCATAAGCCGTGTCGGTGCCTTCATAACGCAAAGCCATATACATCAGCATGCGTGCCACGTCTCCCTTATCTTCAGCTCTCGGCTCCCAAAAGTTGGTGCTGGTATTGCAGCCGGTATTGCCACTGTAGCCCGGATACGGCGAACTGTCCACATAGGGCGAACCGCCATCATCAAAGTCTTTGTTGCCCTTCGCCGAATTAACGGTTACATCGCAGGGACGTATATGATGCAAGTCGGTACCGGCAGGACGGCTGGTGCCAAAGCCACCATGACTAACGCTCCAGGTGTGCTCCCGGTTCCATTGCGTGCTACCTGTGCCATAATAGTTTTTGGGTATAGACCAGCCGGTATAAATCTGGATAATATTGTTGGTATTCAAGCTGTCTTCATCGGTGTATTGAAGCTGTTGCCACAGGGCATCGTAGGCAAACTGAGTGTAATGGCTTTGGCTTAGGATATTATGCAGATTGCTCTTTAGTGTATAGCCGTAACCAGTAGCATTATCATAATATCCTTCTATGCTGGCGTTTAGAGTGGTGGTGACAGCAGGATTGCCCAAGGCAAGCTGAACGTTATACAATGCCGTTGCCCCGCTTCCGTTCATCTCGTATGCTGCAAACCAATAGTTTGTATTGCGTTGCAGGCCGGATACTGTAAAAGTATTTATGGGCTCACCTTCTATTATCTGCGTAGCCCCGCAATAAACTACCTGCTCTGAACTGCCGTTATAGACAGAAATCGGGGTATATTCCACTCCATCGGTAGGCGGAGTAAAGCTATTTGTTGTATTTATCTTCACCAATCTCCTGCTGCCATTGCCGGGCGTGAAACTAACCTGCACCGATGTGCTGCCTGGATAGAAGGTTAAGCCGGAAGTCTGAACTGTGGGATGCCCAATACCTATAGTGCTAAAGCTCGTTTCGCTGCTATAGCTAATCCCGCTACTGTTTATGGCATAAGCACGTACATAGTATGTGGTGCTGGGGCTTAATCCGGTAATGGTATAGCTAATGGGGCTTATTCCGCTGCCTGATGGCTGGTAAGCATCCGAGGTGTCGGGACTTGCCTGAGTGCTCCAGCAAAAGCCACGCTGAGTTATAGCCGAAGCTCCTGCCGAGGATATTATGGCATAAGCTTCTGCTGTATCATAGGTTGGATTGCTGATTACCGGGGTTTCGAACAACACCAATGGACTGGCATTGTAGTCGGTTATCAAAATGTCGTGCAAATACAAGGCATGGCTAGGGCCGGATAACCGCAGGGTGGCGGAAGAAGCTATTCCCAAACGGTAATAATACCTGCTGCCTGTGGAGCCAATATTGCCGAAAGAGGTGATGTTTGTCCATGTTTCGCCTACTAACTGCTGCAACCATACACTACGTCCCGAGGAACCGGCAGAAAACACAAATTCTACATCGCCAACACTGCTTAACACCGGAAACTCAAGCTTGCCTGTGGATGCCTCAAACTGCACCCTGCCCCCGCTTCCTGCGCCATTAGCTGCAGCTCCAGGAGACACCAGACAACGGGTCATGTTTACCGTGCCAATCCCTATTTGTTGGGTGTAGTTTCCATAAGAACTGCGGGGCGTCCAGTTTTGGATGTTCTCGTTGGCAATCAGCGTGGCACTCATGCCCACTATAGCCAGGCTCAGTACTATGCAAAGCATTACTATTCTATAGATGTTGGCGATATTGGCTTTCATTACTCACCTCGATATGCGTGATTATTGTATGATATCAGGTAAGAGAGCTATTTGTCAAGAATAAAGTGCTAAATTCTTAGTTATTCCCTGCTGCTTCCTTGCTGC
>DIMZ01000175.1:0-295 GCA_002425825.1 Cloacimonetes bacterium UBA5553
AAAATAATCCAAATTCACTTTGTCGATACAAATCATCGGAGGCTATTTCACTATTAGCAGCCTGCGTTTATAACTGTTATGACCCATCGTAATTCTCAAGAAATAAATCCCGCTTGTTGACAGATTTCCACTCATATCCCTTCCGTCCCATACAATTTCCTGTAAACCACTTCCAGAGGAAACTGAATGACGTTCATATATTTGCTGTCCACGTAAGTTGAAAATATTCCATGTGATTGGAACAGATTTGTCGCTATAAAAACTAATGCGTAGCTTATCGTTGCTTCCAAGACTA
>DIMZ01000175.1:389-894 GCA_002425825.1 Cloacimonetes bacterium UBA5553
GTCGTAAACTGATACCGGCTGAATGGGAACTGTCCACCAAGCATCAGCACCCGGCAGCTGAGAAACATTTGGCGGAAGATTGCTGTCGTAGGCAGTTATGTTATAGTAAAAGATGCTATTGCCAGCCACAAACTGCGGTTCATGCGTGTAGCTGTAATAGTCTTGTCCCACATATTCCATAATCTGTTCCACTATCTCGGAATTGTCCACTTTGTAACGCAACACAACCTGATTCACGGCATTATTATCAGTTACCTGTGCCAGGAAAGTGGCAGGGCCGGAGCTATTGCCAATACTTGCCAAAGGTGTATGCTGGATTATTGGAGCAATGTTATCACTCTCTATAACGAACAGATGGGGGTCTAATGCTGCAAACACGGGATGGTCATAGCTCCTGCCGGAATAATCCGCAGCGTGCACAAAGTATCTGATTGTATCTCCTACGGCAAATCCACTAAGCATAGTGCTATAATTCGTGTTGTTTATGTTTGCTAAGTAGCTACGC
>DIMZ01000175.1:918-3748 GCA_002425825.1 Cloacimonetes bacterium UBA5553
CCGGAATTAACCTTATATGCCACAAATAGAGAGTCACTATACAATGGCTGCCCGCTGTGTGCGGTGATGTTTACATTAAAGTTATAATTCTCTGCAGGGCTCACACTGCCAAACCAAGGCTGGTGTGCAATATGCAGCATATGCTTATCCGGAATCTCATGGGTACGGCAGTGCAGGGCATCAGTAGATTCCCATACTGCAGATGAAGCACCCGTTATTCCTATCACTTCATATCCGGGCATGGCATTTCGATACACCTGTAATGCCGCCGCATCATAGGAGGAGTTCATAATGGGCACAAACACTTTTTTATTAAGTATCAGCGAGTTTGTATATGGTTGATTTTGTGGAGTATTAACCCGATACACTTTATAAGGATAGCCCCAGGCACAGTTCAAATTGGCAAAATAACTGGCAGTTGCCTCAATGGCATTATACTGTGCATGACTGGTAGGAACGCTTCGGATCAGCACTTTATCGGGCGCGAGAAACTTACCCCAGCAGTCTATATGGTCTATATACGTATTATTGGGGTCAGGTAGTACATGGTAGCTGGAAATGCCCATGTAGTTCAGCATTTTGCTGTTTACATTAGCTTGGTTGTTACCATTTTCGCTATAAGCTATCATGGTTTGGGCAGCAGTGTTTATGCCATCTGTCATATAGTTGCCGCCGGTTTGCTGAATGTTCATACCATAATAGTTATGACCATACAGATTGGCGAATAGCTGCGGAATCATGTTATCATTGGGTCGGGGACGGTTATATACAAAATCCACCACCCCATACTCACCATTGCCGTCAAATATGAACCAGGGGCCAAAATCTCTTGTCCAATATGAATCGGTAGCTGCATTCATATAGGTGATATTCGCCATGTTTGCACCAGCATTCTGGAAGGCAGTATTTGCGGCAGACTGTTGACTGCTGCTTACCACACACACCACAGTTGCTGTATTGGAAAGATGCACTACTAGCGACACGGGAATGCCCAAAGGATAGCGAATCATCACATGTGAAGCCGGCTCAAACTCGGCAATTGGACGTACCGGCCCGGCAGGTGCTGGGGTTTCGGTAAATCTGAATCCATCTTGCTGATTGTCGCTTGGTAAAATGCTGTGTGCTCCCAAAGACAGGGATAGCAACACCAATACAAAAAGACATAAGAGAAAGTGTTTGGGGCTTGTCAGTTTCATTATTCATTCTCCAATAAACGGTTACAATTCATGCCATTAGCATAACAATTTTTATGCCGAAACAAGGAAAATTTGGGTATCAAGTCGTGTTGTACCTACAATTTGTATAAACTAAAGAAGAATCCATGAACTCATTGCAGTATCATTGCAGGTTTATTGCAGATAAAACCCGTAATGAATCTGCAATGATACCGTGATAGCAGCAAGGAAATACTATGGATTATATGCCTTTTGCTATCAGGCTTTCCCAGGGTTTCTTTAGGGTGTAGCTCATAACAACCCGGTTTAAACCGGACAAACCGGCAGGAACTAGGGCAGCATATTCATCTAAAACCAGATAAGTTTTTAGTGCCAGCCCGGTTTGCCTGGCAGCTTCAGATACAAGCCTGATGCCTTCTTCCACAATGTGTTGCTGTGTGTCCTGCATCAGGTTTGTATTGCAAATAAACTCGGTGATATGCAGCTTGGAGGTATATTCCAGATGCTGCTTCATGGTGATTATCTCTTCTAGAGTGCTGGTGAAGGGACGTAGGGTGTTAACCACGAACAGCATTTTGTAGCCACGCTGGTTTATGGAGTCTATAAATCGGCCCAATGTGCGGCAACCTGCTGGATCTCCGCCTACATCAAGGATTACCGTTTTGCTCCCATTCTCAATTGCGCCTTTTATCCGGGGAGACATCATTGGTAAATCAGCATGCTTGAACTGGCCTTCCGGAGCAATTACATCAATACCCAAATTGGCAAAGTCTTCCCTTACATCGCGAGAGCGGAAATAAGGATTTACTACATCCATATCGGCTAATACAACGTCTTCTCCCTCGCTTTTAAGCTGACGGGCAAGATGTATGGAGTATTCACTTTTTCCACTGCCATAGGCTCCGATTATTATATATAGTTGCTTGTTCATTACAATAGCTCCTTGAGATGGTTTTGAATAGTTACATAGTCGTCTGCGCAAAAGTCTGCTTCAGCGCTTATCTGTTCCCATTGGGGAGCAGAATCATCATCACGGATGGCAATGGCATACATTCCGGCTGCTTTGGCAGCACGTATCCCATTAAGGGTGTCCTCTATCACAATGCAGGTCTCTGGCTCTACGCCAAGTTCCCTTGCTGCCTTTAGGAAGATATCGGGAAAAGGCTTGCCAAGCATATCGTGAGTACCAGTTACAATAGTAGCAAAATACTGGTACAAATCGTGTTGAGCCAGTGCCAGTGAAGCCAGATCGTCGTGATTGCTGGTGCCAATCGCCAGGGGGAGATTAAGCTTACGTAGCATTATTATAGTTTCTTTTACTCCGTCTTTAAGTGCAACATCGTGCTCGTAGTGCCACTTCACAGCAGCCGTCCACTCGTCCATTATCGCTTCGATGCTGTCTGGGAGTAAGAATCTATCCTTAAAATACTTAGCTGTTTGGTTATAGCTGTTGCCTTGCGGCATCTCGTCGAAAAGGTCGGAGGGAACGGGTATGTTTCTGGAACCCAGGAAGTCCACATCCACCTGTCGCCAGATGCCCATGGAATCTATGATTGTTCCATCTAAGTCGAAAATGATTGCTTTATACTTCATAATTAGAAGCAGGAAATTGGGGAGGGTAAAAAAGTCAACACCAAAAAAATGGAGCGGGAAAC
>DIMZ01000069.1:0-357 GCA_002425825.1 Cloacimonetes bacterium UBA5553
GGGTTCATCGGGCTTTTGCCCGTTCATCTCCCCATGAACCCCGCAGCAGTACATGTTCGGAAAGTACGGAAGGACTATTAATGAAGCACTTATGGTAATAGACAGGCTGGAAGAACCGGTAATTTCTGAGCCAATTATGCTTGACAAAATTATCAGTATTATTTACCGTGAACATTAAGATAATTTGGTGAGGCAGCGATGAAGGTGAAGCCGAACAAGCTTCGTTATTTGCTGAAAACAACAATGTGCTACGGATCACACACTAACCACTAAGAAGAGGTTAACGGGAGTATGAAAAAGGGAAGAAGGCTAAGAAGCCTAACGATTATATTTGTATTTATTTGTTTCAATAGTTTC
>DIMZ01000069.1:369-2030 GCA_002425825.1 Cloacimonetes bacterium UBA5553
TACCCAGCATGTTTGGGTGTGGGCTATAAACGCGGGCGGAAATGGCACTGGCAATGTGCACCCGAAAAGCATTGTAACAGACAATTTGGGAAATAGTTATCTGACCGGCCATCTATACGGGACAATAAATCTTGGTTCACAAACCCTGACATCAGCAAACAGTGATATCTTTGTGGCTAAGATAGATTCTGCCGGAAACTGGATTTGGGCAAGCCAAGCAGGAGGGGCAGCTTGGGACCTTGGGGATGAAATTGCTGTTGATGCTATGGGATGCGTGTATGTATGTGGTCAATTTGAAGAAACAGCCATGTTTGGGGATACAGTGCTAAGTTCTGCTGGCGGTAGTGATGCTTTTTTTGCCAAGCTGGATCAAAATGGTAACTGGTTGTGGGCAAAAGGTATGGGGGGAGCAGCATATGATGAAACCAACAGTATAGCAGTGGATAGCAACTGCAATGTATATACCACAGGTCTTTTCCAAGGGATAATCAACCTGGGGGGTACCACTCTTGATAGTGGACAATCGAGTGATTTGTTTCTAACCAAAACAGATTCTAACGGTAACTGGATTTGGGCAATACAGAGCACAGGTTCATGGGCAACTGGAATGGCAATCTGCACAGACAGCAGTGATAGTATCTATCTTTCAGCAAGTTTTATTAGTGAGATCAATATCGGTTCCCATACAGTTACGGGAACTGGACATAATGCTGATGTGCTTGTGGCTAAGCTAAGCCCTGAAGGTGTTGTAGATTGGACAGCATTAGCATATGGCTCGGAGAATGAGATCGTTGAGGATATCGCTATTGATGCTAATGGAGCTGTTTTTATCTCTGGAACTTCTCACTCGTTGTGCTCCTATTTTGGCAATATTCCAGTTTACTCCTTTGGTGAGGAAGATACATTTGTAGCCAAGCTGGATAATTCAGGAAACTGGCTCTGGGCAGTTAGAGCTGGTGGAGATTATAATGAAAGGGTTGGCAATATATGTATTGACGCGCAGGGGAACGCTGTTTACGTGGGGACTTCCAATGGCACGGCAAGGTTTGGTAATCATATTGTCCATAACAATGGTTTTTCTAATGGATTCGTTTGTAGTATTAGCACCTCGGGTACCGTTAACTGGGTGAAGCCAGTTGTTTGCCCTAGATATTCGTATAACGATGGAATTTCATCTGATACTAATGGCAATATCTATATCTGTGGTTCTATTTCTGCTGACAGCCAAGTGGGGAATATCTTTATTGATGTAGTAGGCTCTACTGATCTCATAGTAGCCAAACTTAGCTCTGCAAGCGGAGTAAACGATTATTATATACCTGCTCAGCCAGATTTAAGTATAGCAAATTTTCCGAATCCCTTCGGCAGCAAAACTACGCTTGATTTTCAGATAAGTAAAGCAGGAAATTATCGGCTTGCTCTGTTTAATATTAAGGGGCAGTTAGTAATGGAAAGCCAAGTAGCTTATGCACAACCTGGTAGATATCAGAAAGAGCTTGAGACAAGCCATTACCCCAATGGAATTTACTATCTTAGGGTGAGTAACGGATCTCTGCAAACCACTCATAAACTGGTGATTGCAAAATAGTATCATGATGACTTCATGCTAACTACACGAAGATACTTGGTTATAAAAAGGAGATATAGATGAAACTTGTGGC
>DIMZ01000069.1:2100-2969 GCA_002425825.1 Cloacimonetes bacterium UBA5553
TATACTTCTCTTGGCTTTGCCTATGCTAGCTCTTGCCGGAGAGAGCTTAACAGAGAAACCTACTGGCTCTTATACCCAAAACAACGCAACAAAAACCATGAGAATCAGTCAGAGGGCTAGTTATCAACACTATCCAACTCCTGACGATACTGNNACATATACTATTACTATTACAATGCAAACAATGTAACCCTGTTGGATTCCCTTAAGTCTTTTAGATACGGGATCCCTGAGAGTACATTCTATTATACTTATACTCCATCAGGAAAAATCACCGATATGAAAATGGGAAGTTCAGAGTTTTATGGTGACAGGGGCTTGTGGTATCATGCGGATTATGATGCTCAGAACAGAATCAGCTTAGCATATTTAGCCAGTTATAATGACTCACTGTCTTTAACCCAAACTATGCTTAGTTTTCATGCAATCTATGACAACGATGGATTAAACACTCTGCTTGGTCATATAATTGCCGCTGAGAATCCATACTACACTCGTTCCACCTTTACGCTTAATGCACAAGGTAGCCCTGTTACAGAATACGAACAGATATCATCTGATTCTCTCAATTGGGCAGATAACAGTCTATCCGAATGGACATGGGAAGATGGCAACACAGGAGACACTTCTGCTCTGATAGAAGACCGTGCAAGCCTTGGACTACTCAATTGGTTTCGTAGACCCTGGATTCCGGATTACAGACCCAGATCCATGCGTAAAACTACATGGGGAATAGGAGAAGTTAGAAATTCAACATATACGTGGAATAATGAAGGCAATCTCTTGGAACAAGTGAATACCGTATCAGGGAATCTTGAGGACAGATTTTTGTACTTCTATGACGCAAACGGTTACTTACTATATAAGGC
>DIMZ01000070.1:0-4110 GCA_002425825.1 Cloacimonetes bacterium UBA5553
CGGCACATGGGCCATACAGGTAAATAACGTCGGCCAAGCCCCCAAAGAATTCAACGTAGCAACATCGGCAGAAACAGACATCAAGCTTATCTGGAATCCAACTCCAGTTATGCATCCTGTTGATAAGCCTATTCTTGTACAAGCTACTCTGCTAAACTATCTTTCCCCCATTCCAGATGCGTCTGTAAGTGTTGAATTCAGAAGAGATGGTTGGAGCTGGAAAACACAATTGTACGATGATGGCAACCATAATGACGGAGCTGCGGGTGATGGTGTTTATGCTGGATACATATATTGTTATCCAGAAATAGTACAATATTTTCAACAGACACATGGCCATTATCAAATTCTGATTAATGTGCAATCTGCTTCAACCAACACAGTTCGCGCTCATACGAGGGATATATACCTGGAACCTGCAAACGAAAGCAGTACTGCAAGAGTTTTGAAGGAAGGTTGGAATTGGATAGGGTTCCCTAGGCTTGATAGGGATTCTAATGGAGAAGCTCCCATAGACTATTCGACCATATCACTCGCACCATACCTAACAACAATTAAAGCAAAAGAAGGTTCTTCTCATTACATAAACAATTATTGGGATCTAACAGGCCCCACAATGCTTAATAGCATAGACGGCTATATATTGGAACTAGTCGGAGTAGAAGAGGCGGAGTTATTCGAGAGTGGCGCACTAACAGAGGTTACTGCAGTATACAATGTAAGCGGAAGCACTTGGAATTGGCTCACATATCCATGTGATACACGCGCTTATCCTGAAGATGCGCTCATAGGAGTCATCAACGACATCGACTATATTCAGGCACAGAATTGGAGCTCAATGAAAGTGAATGGTGTTTGGGTTGCTGACCCATATTCACGAAAACCACTTCTGCGCTATGGGGATTCTATAAAGGTCAGGGCAATTAATGATGCAAGTTTCTACTGGAACTCAACTGAAGTACCACCAGAGGATATTCGACCAATAAAGACAAGTATCTTAACATACAATGAAAAAGCAGAATATGAAACGCTAATGATAGAAGGTATAGAGGGCAATCCCGTGTATGATGAGATTGGTGTATTCCAAGATGGGATATGTGTTGGCGCAAGGGTTGCAGAGGGCTATCCGCTTCAGATACTGGCTTATACTGATGCGTCTAAAGAAGATAGCGCTGATTTGGAGATTAGAATTGCATCTGCAACCAAAGGCTTCACAAGCTTAACACCAACTATTGTTCAGGACTATAGCACCATGTCCTTTGGTACTTCATTGCATCCCAGTCCTGGTGCGTTTAGAAGTGTGAACCTTAAAACAGGCAATCAGGTAGTTCCTCCTGCGTTTTCTATGACCCGCAATTATCCTAATCCCTTCAACCCATCTACAACCATAACCTTTGGGATACCAACTACAGGGGTGGTGAAACTAGATATATACAACGTTAAAGGTCAGAAAGTTAAGAGCTTGCTAAAAGACAATTGCGATCCAGGTTATCATCAGATTGTTTGGGATGGTACTGATAATGGTAACCGAGGCGTAGGTAGTGGAATCTATTTTTCACGAATTGAATACAACGGAAAGAGCCAAACACAAAAGATGATGCTGATGAAGTAGGCCATTAATCCATTAATGGAGGTTTTTATGAAAGTTGCAGTGCTGATAGTAGCAATGTCTATGATGTTTATCGCCATGTTCGGCGATATCGGAGCCTTTAGCCAACTCGATTCCGGCTTTGTTGCCGGCAAGATGGCTATCCATGCTAAAGGTGATACCATTATGTATGTAACCCGTGACGTTAATGGTTCGGTTGTGTTATATCGAAGTGTGAACGGTGGGGCAGATTGGATTGTTAACAGCGGTATCATTCCTGCTACATTTGACAACAACGTTATCCCAACACTATCTGTAAGCAATCAAGATTGCATAATAACTGCCGGTAAATACTATGTAAAATCATCGGATGGAGGAATTATCTGGCAACCTCCTATATTATGGAACGGTTCTTTTGAGAATAGTCCTTACATAGAGCAGCGAGGTAATGATCTAAAGCTTTTTGATCTTAGCCTGCCATATCCCCAGAATGATCAATACGACTATCTCATTCCCGGCACTACAGAATATGCTGTTCCGCAAGTCTTTCTAAATGAGCAGCGTAATTTTTACAACGGCAATATGCACTTTAGCGGAGCAGACGTAATAAGCGGACCGGTGAGAGTGAATGGANNAACCGGCCAAGGGGCAAATAACGGCTTTCCCACTTTTCTGGCACCTGTGGTAGTAAGTGGGCAAGTGATATGTAATACTGGCGTATATCCCGTTGATACTGTCTTTCGGGGAGGTTTGATAACCAACGCTCCTCAGTTGGATATGCCCGATACGAGTAGTTTGCGCCAGAGCGGAAGTCTTGTTGGGCCTTCATCCTATAGTCCCGACAGAATTGTCATGATTACGGTAGATGGAAACAGCTATACTGCAATGCTTGGAACAATTAGCGCACCTAGACGCGTCACGATAAATGTCTGGCCGGACTACCCTCTGCATCCCTTTGAGATTGAATCCGATCCCGCATTCATAAACACCTTCACAACTCGTGACACCCTCTGGTCACCTCTCCCAGGTGGATCTTGCGGCAATCGATTTGTGTTTGTTAATAGCAAGCTTTGGATAAAGGGGCAATTCAGTGGTCATCAAACATGGTGCGCTGCCGATACTATAATGATTATTGGCGATATTACCTTAAGCAACACCACTCCCGGAACGTCGCCCTATCCCGATAATACTGAAGATTCTGTAAATCTGGTATCTGAGCGAAGCATAATGCTAAAATACGGCTATCGTGATCCAGTTACGAACGAACGTGTTCACCCACTTNNAATGTCACCCACTTTGCAGGTCAGACCAAGACCCCATATATATCTACGCTTCTCTTTATGCCCTTGGAGATGGATATCGCAACAGCATAAAGGATGGAGTTTTCAGCTTTGAATATCAGCATCCGCACGGCTCAATAGAGCCTAGAGAGATAAGCCTGCCTGGGGGGGGTACAGAACTGCTGGACAAGATAGATTTGCACCGCAACCGCTATCCACAAACTCTCTCTGCTCCTTGGCCAGCCTTGCTTGATTATCCATGGTACAATCCCCTGTACCCCGAACAAGCTCCTTATCTGGAACGTGGATCAGTTATGCTTTGGGGATCAATTGTGCAACGCCGCGCCGGTTTCTTGCACAGAAGCTATTATGATGTAAACTACCCCTCAAACGGTGTGTGGAATCCCTCCCAGGGCTTTTATGGCGGCAGCTCTGCGCCAACTTCATTTCCAATCACTTTAATGCAGAACCCGCCACAATCAGTAACGCTACAAACCAGAAACTTCCCGGGTGCCTTGGGAGCGGGAGTTGGATATAAAAAGAATCACTTTGCAGACCCACGTAATACACTTGCACCTGCAGAGGAGTATTTTGAAACAGGTCTCTGGAGATTTGGATTAATAGTTCGCAAGCTGGATTCATATTTATATGACTGGCCATATATAAAACGCCTTTACAAGCCCATTACTGGTAAGAGCTATCACCGCAAGGCTAATGTTGCCCTATACAGTGCCAACGACCTGTTGCTTATTGAGCGCAATGATCTGGTTACCGACATCTCACAATCCACTATAAATGACGGCACCATAGTCTCTACAGCCATAAAGAATAACCATGAACCTGTTGTATATCAGCTTAAGGAAGAGCCCAGCGGTTTGAATATGGTGCTAAAATATCTTTCTGCCACCAATGGAGAAGTCCAGGAGCAGTTGGTGATTCCGGTTATCTCCCAAATGAACGACATTGCTGTGCTGGGAACAAACCTCTTAATGATGGCAAAGTACGAATCAGATGGGCGGATAAGCCTATTGGCACTGAATAATAACCTACAGCCCACTTTACTGGAAACATGGCAGCCCCAACCGCCAATAGCCTTTAATGCCAACAACCGCTTATATATGGTGCCTTCTGGCGATAACTCAATAGAGCTTTTTGTAATGGTGTATCCAAACCAGCCGCAATGGCTTGTTACCACACCGGGAACGCTATATCACGCTCGTGTGACCTATGGAGTTAGCAATT
>DIMZ01000070.1:4193-4618 GCA_002425825.1 Cloacimonetes bacterium UBA5553
CACTAAGTTTAACAGCATTTCCAAACCCCACGCGCGGGGATCTGCATCTTAGCATTAAGCATTCTGGCAGCACACCGCATCACGTTGAGATTTACAACCTAAAGGGGCAGAAGCTAAGGAGTCTATCGGGCGCAGTTAAAAACGCAGATGGAGAGCTTACCTATCTGTGGGATGGTCTGGACGAACAAGGCAAAACTACTGCCAGCGGAATATATCTGGTTAAGCTGATAGTTGATAACAAGAGAGTACTAAGCAAGCGGATTTGCCGTTACTAAGCACAGAGTCCATGATGCAACCGGTCGTAACTCCCGGGTGATTCCCTCGTCGCCACCCGGGAATCACGAGGGGGTGATCTGTGCGAGTAGCAAATGAGGTAATGGTTACTTATGCAAAAAAAGCTTCCACCTCGCGCCGGATATAGCTTT
>DIMZ01000072.1:0-278 GCA_002425825.1 Cloacimonetes bacterium UBA5553
CCTTTTGGGGCAGCAAGGTCGATGGGAGTTACCAGAATAACTCTGTCACCGCCTTTAACCAGGTCTCCAGCCAGAGGGCGTTCTTGTTTCAGATGAGTGGGTGCGAGACTGATAATTAGTTCTTTAAGCTGGGTGATTTGCAGATTGCCAGAGGCAGAAACGCTTATGTAGCCAATGCCGCTGGAATGGCAATAATCCACATTTTTGCTGTCGGGAGCTCTAAGATCGCTTTTGTTAAATACAATCAGGAGCGGAATCTCCATCTCCTGCACCTTGGC
>DIMZ01000072.1:308-446 GCA_002425825.1 Cloacimonetes bacterium UBA5553
GCAAGAGTCTCCAGTTCCTTTGGGCTAAAGGCTGTGCCGTCATTTATAAACAATGCCAAATCGGTGCGGAATAGCACCTTCAGGGTGGCTTTTACACGTTTGTCGCCCAGCTCTCCCGTGTCGTCCAAGCCTGCGGTG
>DIMZ01000072.1:465-3877 GCA_002425825.1 Cloacimonetes bacterium UBA5553
ACGTTTATCCACAGGGTCGGTAGTAGTGCCGGGTGTGTCGGATACTATGGCAATCTCTTGCCCAACGATGGCATTGATAAGGCTGGATTTACCAGCATTGCGATTACCAAGCAGGGTTATAATAAGGCGTTCGCCACGAGGTGCTGCTGTCATTAATCCTCCGGGATTAGGTCTTGGGGATTAAATCCCAAGCGGTACATACGTTTGGGGCTGAGTAAGTCATCTAATTGCTTTGCATTTAGGATGCCTTCAGCCAAAATGGTGGACTTAATATCCATGCCTCTGGCGCGTGCCGTGTTTACTATTTCCTCCACTTTGCTATAGCCCAATACAGGTACAAGGTATGTGGCAAGGCTTTTGGAGTGAGTGACTCCGGTTTGGCAGGCAATTATGTTTGCCTGTATGCCTGTTATGCATTTTTGGGCAAACAGCCGGCAAGTATTGGAAAGCATGGAAAGGTCTTTTAGAATGGTGTGGGCAATCAGGGGTAAATAGGCATTCAGTTCCAGTTGTCCACTTGCCGATGCCAGGGCGATCAGATTGTCGTCATTTATTACTTTCAGGGCAACCTGGCTAACAGCTTCGGGCATTACGGGATTTATCTTGCCGGGCATAATGCTGGAACCTTTTTGTAGGTCGGGCAGCGTAATCTCACCAAATCCGCAGTCCGGGCCACTGGATAGGAGCTTCAGGTCTCCGGCAATCTTGGCGAGGTTTACCGCCAGAGCTTTGTTCATGGAAGATACTTCCACAATGCTATCCAGATTTTGGGTTTGATCTACCAGATTCTCACTGCGGGATATGGCAAGACCACAAATCTTCTTTAGCTCTTCGGTAAGCCCCAAAATGTAGTCTCTGGGAGCACCTAATCCTGTTCCAACCGCCGTTCCGCCTAAGTTCAAGGTTTTTATACGTTCACGGGATTTGAATATGCGCCAGCGGTCTCTGCCAATGGCTTCTGCCCAGGCACCAAATTCCATCCCCAAGGTTATTGGCACAGCATCCTGAAGTTCGGTTCTGCCGGGCTTTATTATGGAGGCAAATTCACGTTCTTTATCCTGAAAGGCTTCTTGTAGCATAGCTATGGCAGCTTCCAGGTCTTTCAACAGCAGCAGGATAGCCACTTTAACCGCACTGGGAAAGGTGTCGTTTGTAGATTGATGCAGATTAACATGGTCTATGGGGCTTACCGGCCAAATAGATTCTTGGGGCTTAAATGCCGGATTAATCTCCATGCTGGCAAGATAGGCAATGGATTCATTTAGATTCATGTTTAACGATGTGCCAGCACCACCCTGAAAGGGATCGGTGATAAACAGCTCATCGTGATTACCTTCCATAATCCCCAGACATGCATGTTCGATAGCAATGCTTACGGGATTTGGCAAGTAACCCAGCTTTGTATTCATGCGACATGCTGCCAGCTTCACCATGGCATAAGCTCTTGCCAGTATTGGTTCGAAAGTATCTCCCGAAATAGGGAAGTTTGCCAGTGCTTTAGCCGTTTCGGGGCCAATGTGATTATGTGACATATTAACCTTGTATTTCCTTTTTGGGCAAGATGCTAAGGGGGCTTAGCTTTGTCAAGTAGATTAAGGGCGGTATAACGTTCTGACCGGCTGGATGTATTTGATCACTGAAAACTGCAAATCTGATCACTGAAAATTGCAAATGGCATTTTTGGGGCTGATTCTGATCACCATTTCTGCAAATCTGATCACCGTTTTTGCAAATCGATCACTTGTGCTCCTGTTATCCTCATTGAATTGATTAGAATCCGGGTAAAGAAAAACGTGGGAAACACCAGGCGGTGTTCCCACGTATCGGAGGGCATTCTATGTAGGGTCTGTAGGCTATCTGCAATGTCTTCTTATGCCCGATTTCTGTCAATCAAAGAATCTCCCATCTTTCTTATCATATTGAGCGGAAAGGACTTGACCACCTGTGCGAGGGGTGCATAGTAGCACCCATAAATCAACAGACGGGTAACCGAGAAGGAGATCAAGATGACCAAGCAAAACAAGAATCGCAAAGGCCAGGCAACGCTGGAGGAGATGGTTCAATCAGGCAGCCAACTTATTCTGATGCATGATGATGGGACAGAACAGCCAATTGAGGAGATACTGAAGGATGATCCCACGACTAAAGAAGTCCACTACAAGAGCTGGTGGAACCAGTTCCGAGGCCCCTGGCTGCAGTCGGATAAGATGACCGAGGATGAGATCAAGACCAGAGCCGACGATGCCTGGGAATGCGGAGACTACAAGGAAATGATCAATCTGATGGCGGAGCTAATCTGCCGGCTTGAAAAGAAGTAGCTGATCGGTATCGATTAACATTAACCCGGTTCTGCCGGGTTTCTCTCTTGGGCGTCATTTGGCGAGGGCAAGCAGCTTGTAGAATGGATCGGTGGCAGTATAGACCTGACTTATCCCGATCATGATTGTCACCAGGTTCCCTTCAATCTTGGCATCAGCTATGTAGAGGAAGGCATCGCACTGGTTGGTTAGGATGATATGCGGCAACTCCTGATACTCCTTATCTAGTGTGTGGGTGATGATCTTGTCCTCAGTCAGCTTTGCAGGGCTGCTTTGACTGTTGTCTCCTACTCCCTTATCCTGATCCTGTATCTCGTATTGCAGTTTGGTGAGTGATAACAGGCCATTTTGCAGGTGTTCTGTGCCAATGGATTCATTGGCGATTTTACTTCCCGTTACCACTCCATCCAGGATGTGATTACCATAGATGCAGTTGTTCTGCAAGCCTCTGGCATCGAGCTTCCCGATTGTGCAGGTCTTACCACTGAACTGGCCTTGTGTATTGCCTACGTTGTCCCAGATCTCATAGAATCCACAGTCGGCTTCATCTTCGATGCCGATCTCATAGTAGCCTGAGTTGGGAGTGGTCTCGATCAGATGCTTACCTTCTGCCCAGGATTGACCGGGCCTGAGAAGTCGGATATCGACTCCCGATTGAGGCTTTCTTTCTGTGCCTTCCATTATATATTAGCCAATGGCGAACTTGTACATGTATGCTCCTTGGTGTGTTAGTTGTTTGCGATCACCGTCTCGTCAAAGTCGGTGATGATAATGATGCCGAAGTCGATGTATCCTGGTGAACCGATGTATCTGGATTCCAGGGTGAACTTGACCTTGGTGGGATACTCGTGCAGACATCTGGACACTTAGGTAGTTGGGAGATAGTGACCGGGAACTGGCTATTGATGCTGTTGTAGGCTGTGTATTCCAGATAGAGCCTGCCAGGACTGAGGAGAAAGCTCATCAGGCTGTAGTATTCAGATGGCTCAAGCACAGCTTCCAGATCGAAGCTGTCTTCCCTGTGTTCCTCTCTTTGAGTGAGGACGGAGGGATTAAAAGCATTCTTCTTCTCGATGGGGGTATTCTATAGCCTT
>DIMZ01000072.1:3939-9026 GCA_002425825.1 Cloacimonetes bacterium UBA5553
AATCCACCGTTCTTGTAGAATTACCTTGTGGATATATTATGAGGGTTTGGTTGGTTAGCAAACAAAGGGCTGCATGGATATGAGGCAGCCCTTCATTGTTTGTTCAAACGATACTATTTTATCATTAACATCTTGGCAGATATGGTTTTGTGTGGCGTAGTCAACCGATAGAAGTATATACCAGATGATACAGGCCTACCAGCTTCATCTAATCCATCCCAGATGATTGTGTGTTTTCCTGCACCTCGAGTTTCATTTAGTAGAGATGTAACACGTTGGCCTTTCAAATTATATATCTCAAGCTTACAATTCATAACCGAAGGCAGGTTGAAAGATATTGTAGTGGAAGGGTTAAATGGGTTTGGATAGTTACTCATTAGTAACGTAGCTGGATCAACTGATTGTGTGCTGGATTGAGAGTTGCTTTGTCCATTAACCAGGCTCATGATGGCATTATTTCTATCACTCTCAAATGCTTGAACCGAAGTCGGCTTGAGCCAAGGCATCTTCCCCTGTACTGCTGCCTTGCTGCTATCGACCAGCATATATAGATAACCAATATCTATAGCGGCAAACAGCGAATCAACTTCAGTTACTGGATTCGCAATTTGAGACTCTAACCACAGAATGGCAGGCTGTAAAGCGTTTACTTCAATCAAGCAATAGTTTGACAGATAACTCAACAAGTGCATCGAAATTGGACTTGTTGTCCCTGTTGTACCGTAAAATGACAACAGCTGAGAGTAATCATCCGTCGTTAGTTTTTCTACGGAGAGCAATTGCTTGACTGTCTTATCAAATAGAATGATCGAATCAGGTACAGCAGAACAGTATTGGTACCACAAAGCCTGAGCAGAGTCATAGTCTGACATTCTTTGATAGTCTTTCGCAGTTTTATACATTCCGGGGATGATTGAAACATTCGCCGAAGCAGGATCAGGCACCCAAACTGGTTCATATATGAATATCTCGGTTGGGATGAGATTCTTGAGTGGATCAAACATTGTTCCAAAGTAGTTGTTTGCGATCAGAATTTTCTTGGGGTCACTGGGCACCTTGTCGCATACCACAAATGCTTTATCGCTGTTGTTCGTGCTGTAGATATGATTAAACTCCATATACTCCGGAGCGCTGTCATATGTAAAGAGAACCTGACAGCTTGAATTATCGGTAACAAATTGATACGGAGTGATTTTAGAACCCTGCAGAGTCCAAAGGGAATTACGTAAAGCAACAATCCCGTAGTCATTGTTTTGGACTGAATTGCCATTGTGAATATCTGCGACAGCATGGTAAAGTTGAATTCCAGTTCCATTGCCAATAATCTCGTTTGCCTCGATACTACCGTTCATAGACTCGTAAATTGCCAGGGCGGTTCTGTATCCACTGATATAATTGCCTGAAATAGCATACTTTGACATTGAACTGATTTCGATGGCATCCAGATTCGGGCTTCCAGTAAACTGATTGGAAACGATATTAATACTTGAATCTTCCAGCTTAGCGACTGATTTGATAGATGCCGAATTGAAGGTTGAACTTGATATCGTCAAATCTTTAGCATACTGCCTTACAATGCCGTTTGAGAAGGTACATGCTTCCACTGTGACATCTGAATACGTCACGAGATCCGCATTATTGAAGCTTACCCCAGAGAGATTGGCTTGCGTAGCACTGTCAATTATCAAGCCATCCCAGCAATCAATATCGCTACTGATGATTACGCTTGAGCCAACAGATATTGAGCCATTGATGACAATTGCACTTCCAGCTTCTATTCCAGCCGTTTTGTTTGTTCCTTTGATTTGGCAGTTATTTCCTATTACAAGAGAAGCGCTCTCATTAATAATCAGTTTACTCCCACGGCCAAGAAGTAGTCCGGAATTTGCTTGTAACTCCAAAGACCCTGTTACTCTTACCGTTAAGCTATCATCAATGCACAATGTTTTGCCGGATGGTATTGAATAATAGGGGATTATGATATCGTTATTGACTATCTTGATCTCATCTGAAAAATTAGATTCTCCTCCCGGACTGGCCTTAACTGCTCTTACCTTGAAATAGTTCCGCTTGTGAATTGGAATAACATTGGGGTTGCCAACATACGGAATTGAGAGATTGATATTCTGATCTGTAGTTGAAGCAATCAGGTTCCAAGCTGATGCTGTGCTACGACGATGATAAAGTTCATAGGATTGGAATCCTGGCTGTAATTCTGTATTTGGCTGATACCAATTCAATGCGTAACTAATCCCATTGCCTGAGGTACCTGATAAACCCATGGGTCGTGCCAAGGGAGCGTTTTGTGGGTTAACAAATCGAACTCTCAAAGTCACAGCACCTGTTTGTGTGTTTTCAGATAGTATCTCAATCGAAAAGTTACAATCTGCCCAAGACTGGTCAATACCAGGATTAGACCATTTGGAAAAAACTCTATTGAAGCCTATTGAAAACCCATCATAAGCGTCTCCAAAGCCGTCGCCTAAAACATGGCAATCATCTATTGAATCATCTTCATACCAGGTAAATTCTGGGTTATAACCTCTTTCATTCAAACAATAATATCTGCCCCAGCGTCCTGTATTGCCATATTGAAATTNNGTCGTAACCACGTGGGTTCGGAACGGTTTTGTTTATTCTTATATTTACTGGATCAATAATACTGTAATTTGGAGCAGGTGACAAATTGTGAACAAAATTCCATCTGCCATCAGCAGAAAGAACATTTACCGAGCCATCGTAGTTACCACTAATGCTACTATTGTTGTAACCGTCTCTCGGTTCTGGAAGATTAACAGGATTATATATTTGCTGTGATACAAGACTCCCTTGAGGTCCTGCAGTATCTATAGCTCGATATATGTAAATTCCACTACCAAAAGCAGTATCAAACTCCGGGTCTAATCTTTGGCGGTTTTCGATAAAATAGAAGCGATTGGGATCATTTGTTGGTATCTTTATCGCTGTACCGCTGGTTATATAGTCAGGTAGTTGGACAACAGCATCAGCTGAAACAGTATTATAATTCATCCAGCCAAGTTTTTCTCTTTCCCAAGCATTCATCCCCCATATTTGAAATCCCCAACCAACTTGATTCGCGCTTAACGCTGCTAATCCAGCCAACCTCCCATTATGTCCGCCCCAATTATTTCTCCAAAATAGCGAATGTGATAACTCATGTAAACAAACGTGAGTCATTCCAGAAAAACCAGAATTTCTCATCCCTCCTTGAACTGACCCTCCTGCATAACCAAGAATAGATGTAATAGCGACACCGTCTTGAGTCTGATATGCTCCAATTGGCGTGTACCCAGTAGAGGTAAACCAAGTTACAACTTCGCTAATGGGAAACCTATAGATTAAATAAATATAGTCAACAATACCATCGGGAACCATGGAGTGATTATAAGGTGATATGCGACTCCATTGATCATACACTGAGTAATCTATTCCAGGATCCATTGCAGCTAACACATGAGAAGATAGAAGGTTAAGATCATTTGANNCCGGATGGAATAGTGTATCTATATACATCTCCAATGATATTAAATAATCCATTTGACATAACATACATGTACTTTGTCATATTTAGTCTTGGCCATTGTTGCTCAGGAACTGGAGGTTGGCTGTTAATAAATTGCTGCATATATAAAGGATCGCCACCTAGTGGCCAATTCGTTGATTGAATGGTTTCATCCTCACGANNGAACACGTAAAGTCCCTGAGGCAGTTATTCCATAACCGCCTCTTAAACCTAAGTCTGGGTCTCTGCTTTGATCGTCATCCTGGATGATATCAAGTAAATCCAACCCTGTGTATACTTGCCCTGCGATGCCCACAACCAATGTTATCATCAATTGAATAATTATTATTGCCTTCATCGCTTACTCCTCATTTCACGGTTACTTTCTTGATTGAACTTATGCCCTGTGTCGAAGCAATCTGTATCAGATAGATTCCGTTTGCTAATCTGTTTTGTTTTTCATCTCTTCCATCCCAATGATACTCACCGGAGCCAAATAGTGTTTTTTGCAGAACAACTTGACCACGTAGGTTATAAACACGCAGGATTGAATCAGCATATCTAAGTGGGATCTGGTATTGGATATAAAACCCTCCCTGAGACGGATTGGGATAAACATGTAAGTTGATATTATTTACTTCCTGAGAAGTTTCATCCTCATTGGCTGTTGAGCCATAGAGTATCCCATTGATGTTACAACCAACCAAATATGCACATGCTTCGTCAGTCATGAATGACACAGGACCGAATCCGCGTATCCATCTCACTGAGTATACGAAGCATCCATTTACATTAGAGTAAATATAATCCCGATACTGGCTAATTTGTCCATAAATGTTTATCCATCCGGAGCCTTCATAATAGCAGGCATCAAGAGCAATTGGTCCGTAAAGTCCCCAGACAGTCACTGGATTAGTTGGATCTTGGTTCGTAATGTTGAAATCCTGGTGGATCAAGATATCTGTGTTTAGATCATCATCAAGATCGTTATACCATGGTGCTTCATGGTGATCCCACAGAACAGTAACATCATCAATGTTTCTCATCCAAAAACCAGAAAGAGGTCANNCATTACCCTCAATATACATGCTGTCGATAATCGTTCTCCCAACGTATTGAGGCGTATCAGGCATATCAGGATTAAACCAGTCGGTTACATAATACCAGACATTCCCCACTTGCATCGGATTATAAGAGTAAAGCTCCGGATCTCTCATTGCCTTACTGAAGAACTCGGTTTTTTGTTCTTCAGTTGGTTCCACATTGTACTGAATAATTGACACTGGCGTTGAATATGCTGCTCCCCATATGAGAAGCCCCAGCAGAAATAAGGACAGTTTTCTCATTATCTCAACCTCCTTAACTTTCTTGAAAATACCTACTTGTCTCAAGATATAGCTACTTTATATCAATATAGTTTAAATGTGGAGGCTGCCAACACTTTTTTTAACTCTTTCGCTGTTAACTTGCAAATTCTGCCCTAGCGATTTGATATAATTCCTAATCAGCAACTCTGTCTCTGTCTGGAAAGCACCGGAAACGGTGTATTGCGCTTCGACTTCAT
>DIMZ01000061.1 GCA_002425825.1 Cloacimonetes bacterium UBA5553
ACGCCACGAATTATGTCTTTGCCTTCTATATTACCGATGAAATTAATGTCTGTACTGGCATTTAGAAGTTGATACGCAGACTTGGTAATGGCATTGCCTTTTGCGCTTTCCTCACCGATGTTCAGTAGTGATACACGCGGCTTGTCACACTTAAAGAAGAATTGGAAATACATGCTTCCCAATTGGGCAAACTGCAGTAGGTTTTCTGCCGTGCAATCTACATTAGCACCCATATCCAGCAATATCTCATGCCCTTCCTGAGTGGGGAAAACCACAGCTATAGCGGGACGAAGCACATTCTTTATGCGACCGTAGCCAAGCAGCGAGGCTGCCATCACGGCACCGGTATTGCCTGCACTTACCACCACATCTGCTTTTTTCTGATTATAGAGGTCTATTGCCCGCACAAGGGAAGAATCTTTCTTGGTGCGGACAGAATTGGAGGCACTATCGCCCATCTCTATCCGTTCAGAGGCGTGGACAACAGTAATCCTGGCCGGATCGAAGAAATACTTTCCCAATTCCTTGGTGATTGTTTCTTCGTCCCCAACCAGGATCACTTCGTCACACAAATCTTCCTTGATTGCAAGAACGGCGCCTTCAATTTCGGGGAATGGTGCATTATCACTCCCGAAAGCATCGAGGGCTATGCGCACATTACTCCTTGGCGTCGATTATCTGCTTACCGTTATAGGTGCCACAGACCTCACAAATGTGGTGTGAGCGGGATGCTTCACCGCATTTGGTGCATGTCGAAAAGCTTGGAGGAGTAAGCGCATCATGTGATCTGCGTTTATCTCTACGAGTCTTCGAAGTCTTTCTTTTTGGGACTGCCATTGGTCTCTCCTTGATTTATCGAAACAACAGCCAACCCGTTACAAAACTGAATCTGGTTTTGGTAAGGCATGGAAGCTATTGTTCATATAAGTTATTAGCAATTAGATGATAAACTTGGCGGGGGCTGTTTTTGTCAACCAAAATATCTCCGAATAGCCGTAATCCTGCTTTGCTAAAGGAATTAAGCATCAAGCTCTTCCAAACCGTTAACTGCTTCCAGTTCCAATATCTGCACACTCTCGGCAACCGGCAGGTCTTGCATTTTGCTAAGCCTTTTTTCAATCTGCCTGCTACGATGGCTGGCTTTTTCGATGGTGTTTGAGGCTTCCTGAAGCTTCTTCTGGGTTAGATCGAGCACCGTTCCAAACTTACCAAATTCTGTTTTTACTGCACTGAGTATCTTCCACACCTCTGCCGATTTCTTTTGTATGGCAAGGGTTTGAAAGCCCACCTGCAAGCTGTTTATCAGGGCAGCAGCATTGGTTGGCCCACACAGGATAACGTGGTATTCCCGCATCACCGTTTCGAATAGACCAAGGTTCCTTAGCACCTCGGCATACAAGCCTTCAAAGGGCAGGAACAGTACCCCAAAATCGGTAGTGCTGGGAGGATTGATGTATTTATCCCGAATATCTCTGGCGCAGGACTTTATCCTCATCACCATGTTCTTGCGCGCAGCTTCCACACTGGCAACATCACCGTTGTTCNNGCTTCCATTAGCCGGTAATAGTCCTCAATAGGGAATTTGGCATCTATGGGAAGATACACACTCTCATCATCATCATCTTTACCCGGCAGGCGGATGGCGAATTCTACAATCTCATCCCGGCGTTTATTCGGCTTAAAGTTCTTTTCATACTGGTCGGGGCTAAGCATGTCTTCCAGCAGGTTTTCAAGCTGGATTTCTCCCAACACTCCACGGGATTTTACATTGGTTAGCGCTTTTTTTAGGTCACCAACGCCATTGGCAAGATTTTGCATCTCGCCCATACTTCTATGCACCAGTTCCAGCCTTTCGCTAACTATCTTAAAGCTTTCGCCCAGGCGTTTTTCCAGGGTTTCATGCAGCTTTTCATCTACGGTAAGGCGCATCTGCTCCAGCTTTTGTTCGTTGTTTTGCCTTATCTGTTCCATCTGAGTTTCCAGGCTTGTGCGCAGGCTATCGGCATGATTTTGCTGAGTGCTAACCAAGTCTGATAACTTACGGCTAATGCTTTCCGACAGGTTATTCAGGGCGTTCTTTTGCTCTTCACGGTTTTGCCCGGCATCCATTATCAGTTGCTGTTTTAGGCTGTTCATCGCCTCGCTAAGTTCCTTGCGGTTATCCGCGCTGATATTCAGCAGTTCGGTGCGCAAGCGGCTCATCTACTCACGGCTATAGCGGTCGAAGGTTTCAAAAGCTCCCTTTAGCTCCTTAATGCCATCCTCAGCCGAGCCTTGCGGCTTTTTAAGTATCTTTAGCGCGATGCTTATTGCTACAAAGCTTAATGCTGCATTCAACCCCAGAAGTATGTAAACAATGCTCATATCTCGAACTCCTATGCAGACTTAGCTAATACACGGAACAAGTAAAACAGCGAGCCTATCAAAGTAACATCGCGATGACTATCGGGATTAACGATTATTGGTTGATACTCCTCATTTAGCGGCACTAACACAATCATGCGCTTGGCGTCATCCAGCATCAGCTTTTTCAGTGTGATGGCTCCGTCTATTCGCACCGCACAGATTTTGCCTTCCAGATTGCGCCAATTCTGATCTTGCCGTATCAGAACCACATCGTTGTGCCGTATGTCCGGTTCCATACTGCGCCCATTAACCCGCAGAGCAATGTAATCTGCCTCCACGCCGTGAATCATTCTACGCCCTACAGAAACCACATCAACCTTATCACCAAAGCTTTCAAGGGGCTCGCCTGCTGCAATCTCACCGCAAACACTAAAGTTTACCGCTTCCGAATCCATCATGTCTTGCTTTGCCTGAACTATTTCTTCCAGGCTGGCATTCATCATCTTTTGTAGCTTATCCCAGCTGCTTTTCTGACGGCTCTTGCCCTCAGTGTGGGTAAACATCTGCCCCTGCCCGGTAATAAGCCAATGCAAATCTGCATTATACTTCTGTGCAATCTCCACCATTGTTTCCAGCGATGGCTTGGTTCTGCCACTCTCCATTTGAGATACAGCAGAAGGATTCATGTTCAAATCCCTTGCCAGTTCAATCTGTTTGAGGTTCAAAGCATTGCGCAGGGCTTTTAATCTCTCTCCAATCATTAGCTGTCTCCTTGCAAGATGTTTAGAGGCTCTTAAAATTGTAGCTCCTAACATCACACTTACAATATAATTAGCATTGCTAAACTTGTCAAGCGAAATCTCAAGTGATGCTTACATTGTGCGCAATGTTGAAATAAGCTGCGTGGCGGTGATACCTGTCTTCACTTCATAACTCTGCGACCTCTCGACCCCAGCACGCCGGTACTCAAGCACGCCTGCACTCCCTGTCGTTCTCGCGGAGGCGGGAATCCAGCCCGTGTTTCACTTTTCCACTCTTCCACTCTTCCACGTTATCGCAGCTACTGAAAGCTACGTTACACCTCGACTCATATCACACCAGCACTCCCTGTCGTTCCCGCGGAGGCGGGAATCCAGCCCTGTTTTATCCACGAATCTCACTAATCAACACTAATGTTTTCCAGAGCATCAGCC
>DIMZ01000090.1:0-189 GCA_002425825.1 Cloacimonetes bacterium UBA5553
CCGCCTCCTCCACCCGCACCAAAGCCGGTTACTCCGGCTCCTGTGGTTACCCCGCCTCCATTGGTAGCAACCCCCGTGGTACCTGCTGTTGACCCCAACACCATAGATACCGATGGCGATGGATTGTATGACGTTGACGAGATCAACAAATACAAAACCGACCCACGTAATCCTGACACCGATGGTGAC
>DIMZ01000090.1:275-948 GCA_002425825.1 Cloacimonetes bacterium UBA5553
CTTGAAAGATGGGGAAGAAGTGCATACTTACAAAACCGATCCTCTTAATCCCGACACCGATGGCGATAAGCTAAAAGATGGCGAGGAAGTTCTGAAACACAAAACCAATCCATTGGTTAAAGATACCGACAAAGGCAGCGTGGACGATGGCGAAGAAGTTGCCAGAGGCACAGACCCGCTTGATCCCAAGGATGACGTGCTAGATCTAACTTCGGGTGCTACCTTCTCCCTTGAAGGCATCATGTTCGAAACTGGTAAGGCAACCATTCTTCCCGCTTCCGAAACCATTCTGCAACAGGCTTACGCAGCTCTGGCAGCCAATCCTACAGTTAAGATTATCATCATTGGTCACACCGATAACGTAGGTAGCGCAGCCAGCAACCTTACTCTGTCACAAAACCGTGCCGCTTCTGTGAAGACCTGGCTGGTGAACAAAGGTATTGCTGCCGACAGAATTAAAACCGAAGGTAAAGGGTTAACCGAGCCTCGTGCAACCAACAGCACACCTCAGGGCCGACAGCTTAACCGTCGTATTGAATTCAAAGTAGAATAGTAACCTAAGTAACTTCGATAAGCATAACCGGAAGTTAGCAGTGCTGGCTTCCGGTTTTTGTTTTTAACAAAGAGCAAAAGAGAAAAGAGGGGGTTATCAAAAAAAGGGAAAAAGGGAAAG
>DIMZ01000090.1:963-2885 GCA_002425825.1 Cloacimonetes bacterium UBA5553
ACGTAGCATTCCAATGCTACGACTGCCGATTAACGAAGCAGCAAGGAAGAAGCAGGAAAGAAGATGGAAAAACAAGTCATCTAAATATGGTTGACGGAATTTAAGCATATCTAAACTCTGGCGTATATCACAATAATGGAGATTGGTAGATATGCTGGAAGCAGCGCTGAATAAGGTAACATGTTATAGGGCTGCCGAAATCTGTTCGGCAGAGGCAACGCAGTTGCCTGTAAGGAAGCGAGCTTCGCTCGCTGTGGCAAACTGATTTTGCCACCCCAAGACCACCACCCTGAATGAACTTGAAAAATCTCACCACCCCAAACACTGCCATTCCCGCATGAAGAAGTGAAACGAACTAGCAACATCTGGTCTAATTACATCCTCATGTTTCGATGCTAGAGAGCAATCGTACTATTTTCCTTGACTTAATCTGCAGTTTTTTACGAGCTGTCATATTAGATATGTGTCGAAGGAATAAGTGAATGACAGTACGTGAAATCATTACTCTGTTGGACGCGGAAGTGCTTGGCCCCGAGGTGGATATAGACCGCCCAGTCCCTTGCGCATTTGCATCAGACCTAATCTCAGACATCCTGATGTGCACCAAAGAACCTACTTTGTTGCTAACAGGGCTAACCAATAATCAGGTAGTCCGGCTATCTGATATGATCGATTTAGTGGCAATTGTATTTGTACGTGGAAAACGCCCTTTGCAAGATGTAATAGAAATGGCGGAAGAGCGCGGCTTACCAATTATCTGCACCAAGATGACCCTATACCGTTCCAGTGGCTTGCTGTTTAACGCAGGCTTAAGAAGCTGTAAAATATAAGCATGGCAGATTACTGGAATATTGCTCCGGGAATGGAGAACGCGCTAAAAGAGTGCTTTTCCAGAGAAGTAGAAGCAGACGTAACGCTGGAATTCGTTATCCCCGAGAAGGATTTTAACAATGCAGGCAAGGGCAGCTCAGAGGTAAAAAACCTGCTGAAACGCCTGGGTGTGGATTCGGAGATACTCAGACGAATAGCCGTTGCCAGTTATGAAGCCGAGATAAACGTTGCCGCACACTCAGTTGGTGGCAAGATGACCAGCTTGATATACGACGACATGATACACATAAAGTTTGAAGATAACGGCCCCGGCATAGCCGATATTAAGCAAGCCATGGTGCCGGGCTATTCCACAGCGGATGATTTGGTGCGCGAGTTTGGCTTTGGTGCCGGATTGGGACTGCCAAATATTGAAAAGAACAGTGATGCTTTGCATATATCTTCGGAGGCAGGGCAATCAACTTTGGTAGAGTTTTTAATCTTCTTTGCATAAGTTATGAGCGATAACACATACTTTCATGCTATTCAAATCCTGGAAGATAACTGCACAGGATGCACTGCCTGTGTGCGGGTTTGTCCCACTGAGGCAATTCGGGTTCGGGATAGGAAGGCATCAATCGACCCCAATCGCTGCATAGATTGTGGAAATTGCGTAGCAGTATGCCAATTCCATGCCATCATCCCCAGCAGCGATCCCCTGGACATCATAAACAAGTTTAAGTATAAAGTGGCTATCATCTCATCGTCTTACTTCGGTCAATTCACCGAGGACATTAGCTATGGAGTAGCCAAGCAAGCCATTTTGGAGCTGGGATTTGACGAGGTTGCCGAAGAGGCAATGGTTACCGAATTTATGATCTCTATGATTAGAGACTATATTCGCGATAACAGGGATAAACGGCCGATATTAAGCAGTAATTGCCCGGCAGTGGTGCGCATGATTCAGGTAAAGTTCCCTGCGCTCTTGCCAAATCTCTTTCATCAGGAAGCACCGATGAGTATCTTAACCCGATACCTTAGGGAAAAGATATCCGAGCGGGAACAGATAGCCGACACAGAGATTGGGATATTCCTGATAGTCCCCTGCGTTG
>DIMZ01000090.1:2896-9002 GCA_002425825.1 Cloacimonetes bacterium UBA5553
ACACCAGCCCGAAGGTGCATACAAGCACTTGCAAGATGGTGCTTTTTCAATTGGCATGATTTATGGCAAGGTGCGCGAGATAATTAAGAAACTGCAAAACAATCCCGTAGACATAGAAACCTATCCGCAGGGGCTTACCTGGGCTCTTTCCGGTGTTCAGGCGGAGCTGGTGGATTGTGATGATATTCGTGCTTTGTCGGTGAATGGCGTAGAAAACGTGATGGACATATTGTCCCGCGTGGAAGATCACTATCTCGATCAGTATGACTACATCGTGCTGCGCAGTTGCACCAATGGCTGTGTGGGTGGATGTCTGAATGTAGAGAATCCTTTCGTTGCCATGAGCCGTATAAAGAAGATGATTAAAGAAGGCGAGAACAAAGAGATAAATGTGGACGATCTGCAAGAGTTGTATCACGAGGGTGAGTTTGCCGTGGTTCCTCTTACTCCGCGTCCCATTATGGAGCTGGATAAAGACATAAAGAATGCCATTAAGAAAATGAAGCGGATAAACGAGTTTCTAACCATGTTGCCCGGGCTGAATTGCAGTGCCTGCGGCAGTCCCACCTGTTATGCATTGGCAGAAGACATAGTATTGGGAGAGGCATCGATAGACGATTGCGTGGTTCTGCTTAAACGCCACAGCAAAGAAGGGGAAGAATAGGTGATAAGCTTTATAAAAATCAAGAGGATAGATACATGATTAAACTAACCGAATACATGAAAGCTATTGATGCGGTGAATTATACTCCTGCCCTGGATATCGGGGTAATAGAGCTTGATGGTGCTTATGTTTGCGATATGCTAAGCGATGTGATGGGCTCTGCCAAGCCGAAACAAGCATGGATTACCATTATGAAGCATCTGAATGTGGTGGCTGTTGCCTCTATGACAGGCATACCGGTTATCGTTTTTGCCAAGGGTAATCAGCCAGATGAGTCGGTTATCGACAAGGCAACTGAAGAGGGCATTGCCCTTGTATCCAGTCCGCACGAAACCTTTGTTCTGGCGGGTAAGCTATATCAGATGGTGAAGCCCTGACTTATTTTAATAATGCAATGGTATAAAGCAGACTTGCATATTCATTCTGTATTAAGCCCCTGCGGGGGGTTGGAGATGGCACCTCTTGCCCTAATGCAGCGTGCTGCCGAATGTGGCATCCAGTGGCTGGCAATAACCGATCACAATAGCATGGCAAATTGCCCTGCTTATGCTGAGGCGGCAAAAAGGGCGGGTATCTATTTCACTTGGGGGGTAGAGATTCANNACTGAGGAAATACATATTCTGGCGTATTTTGATTCCCCCGACAATGCACAAGCTTTTGACATTGAGCTATATAACTCACTGCTGCCAATAAACAACGATCCTGACTACTTTGGTGATCAAGTTGTTATTGACGAAAAGGAGAACATAATAAGAATGGAACAACGAGCACTTATTAACTCCTCGCTGTGGGATATAAGCCAAGTAGCGGAGAGAATAAGTGCTTATGGCGGTTATGCAGTACCCGCGCACATTGATGCCAGCGTGAACAGCATAATCAGTCAGCTTGGGTTTATGCCAGCTGAGCCTGCCTTTGAAGTATTTGGCGNNACCAACAGCCGTATTTTGCCAATCGAAGTCTGTTAAGGGCTTCAGATGCGCATTATCTGACAGACCTTGGCTCCGGCTATAGCATGCTACTGCTGGAAAAGCCCTGTGTAGCAGAGCTTAAAAAAGCCGCTTTGAGGCAAGAAGGCAGAGAGATTAAAGCCAGCTGACACTAACAGAAGAAAAGATATAAAAAATATATAAACGCAAGGAGGAGTTATGACTCCCGAGACAAGTTTGCACAACAAGTTGTATGACCGTCTGAAAGAAGTTATCGAGGAAAAGAAAGACCTCAGAAACCCACTCATCGAGATTCTCCGCACTGCCCAGGAAATATTCGGCTATCTACCAATTGAAGTGCAGGAATTTATCGCCAATGAAATGAATATCCCCGCCAGCAAGATATATGGCGTGGTTACATTTTATAACTTTTTTTCCATGAAGCCCAGAGGTAAATATACGCTAAATGTATGCACCGGAACCGCATGCTATGTAAAAGGTGCACCCCGCCTTATTCAAATGATCTCTGATCACATTGGCTGCGGAATGGGCGAGACAACCAAAGACGGGTTGTTCACACTCAGCGCAGTGCGCTGCGTTGGTGCATGCTCCTTGGCACCGGTTTTTGTGATAGGCGAAGATACCTTTGGTCGTATCGAGAACAAGGACAAGATAGCAGAAATCCTGAAAAGATATAACTAAAACGGCGTTAGAATGCAAGATATATCGTTGCACCTGTTGGATATAATAGAAAACTCCGTACGGGCTCAGGCAAAGAACATCAAGATTCGTGTTATCAGAAACGTGCAAAAGAATCGCCTGCGCATCATCGTGGAAGACGATGGCATTGGCATGGATTCACACACTCTGGAAATGGCTCAGAACCCCTTTTACACCTCCAAGCAAGAACGCGAGAAGAAGGTGGGACTGGGCATACCGCTTTTCAAACAGAATGCAGAGCTCTCCAATGGCTGTTTTAAGATGGCAAGCGAACCGGGCTTTGGCACTGTTTTAACAGTGGATTTTGAGCTGGATAACATAGACAGAATGCCGCTTGGGAACCTGAAGGACACTCTATTGGGCGCAATAGTCGGACATGCGGAAGTAGATTTCTCCATAAACCTGAACGCCAAAGAAAGGGGCGTGGAGCAGAGCTTTCACTTCGACACCGCCGCCATAAAAGAAGAATTGGGAGATATCCCGCTTACTTACCCCGATGTGATAGAATACATCGACCAATCGTTACAAGAAGGAATACAAAATACAAACATGGAGGAAGTCTGATGAAAACACTCGCAGACCTTAAGAAAATCCGTGAAAAAGCTCAGGAAGAAATGAAACTCCGTGGCGGTAACGTCCGCATCAAAATCGTTGTCGGCATGGGAACATCCGGCATCGCAATGGGTGCACGTGAAGTCATGAAGACCTTCCTGGAAGAAATTGCAAACCGCAACCTTACCGACGTGCTGGTAACTCAAACCGGCGAAAAGGGTCTTTCCTCGATGGAGCCGGTAGTTGACCTCATCGAAGAAGGCAAGCCCAAGGTAACCTACGGGAACATGACTCCGGAAAAGGTTAAGAAAGTTGTTGTAGAGCACATCGTTAATGGCAGAACCGTCTCCGATTATGTTGTCGCAACCGGCAATTAATGGAGGAGGAATCCAAACATGTCTCTTAAACGTATTGACCTCTTAATCTGCTGCGGCTCCGGATGTGTAAGCGCCGGTGCACTGAAGATTAAAGAACGCTTTCACGAGATTCTGCAAGAAAAGAATCTCGCCAATGAGATCAACATTATCGAAACCGGATGTATGGGTCCCTGTGATTACGGCCCAGTAATGGTTATCTATCCGGAAGGAACCTTTTACAAGTCGGTTAGCATGGATGATGTTGAAGAGATCATTAATGAACATTTCATCAAAGGACGCCCGGTAGCGCGTCTGATGCTTCAGGATGACGAAGACCACACATTTAATACTCAGCGTGAAGTTCCCTTTTATCAAAAACAGGTAAAAGTGGCTCTTGAAAACTGTGGTTACATCGATCCTGAAAGCATGGACGAGTATATCGCCACAGGTGGTTACGAAGCTCTGGGAACAGTGCTTACCACTATGACCCCACAAGAAACCATAGACGTGATAAAGAAATCAGGTTTACGTGGACGTGGCGGTGGTGGGTTCCCCACTCATATCAAGTGGCAAATGGTTCATGACAACAAGAGCGACGAAAAATATGTGATCTGTAATGGTGACGAGGGTGACCCCGGCGCATTCATGGATCGCTCACTCTTGGAAGGTGACCCTCATCGCATCCTGGAAGGAATGATGATTGCTGCTTACGCCATTGGGGCGTCTAACGGCTTTTTCTANNCCGTGCCGAATATCCGCTTGCTATCAAACGCATCAAGCTTGCCATTGAACAAGCTAAAGAAGCTGGATTGATGGGGCAGAATGTTTTCGGTAGCAGCTTCTGCTTTGATGCTGAAGTTCGCACAGGTGCCGGCGCATTTGTGTGCGGTGAAGAGATGGCACTTATTCACTCCATCGAAGGTTCACGCGGAAACCCAACTCCCAAACCTCCTTACCCGGCTGTTCAGGGACTTTGGGGCAAACCGACCATCGTGAACAACGTGGAAACCATCGGCAATATCCCCACCATATTCCTAAAGGGTGCCGATTGGTTTGCCTCAATGGGAACCGAAACCAGCAAGGGAACCAAAGTATTTGCCTTAACCGGCGATATCAAGAACACCGGATTGGTGGAGGTGCCTATGGGCATCACCCTTCGTGAACTCATCTTTGATGTGGGCGGCGGCATGACTGGCGGACACAAGTTCAAAGCTGTGCAGCTTGGTGGTCCCAGCGGTGGCTGTTTAACCGTGGAACACCTCGACGTAGCTGTTGACTATGAAACCTTGAAGGAACGCGGTGCTATGATGGGATCCGGCGGTGTTATCGTAATGAACGATAAAAACTGCATGGTGAACATCGCCAAGTTCTTTATGGATTTCTGCGTAGACGAGTCTTGCGGAAAGTGCTCACCCTGCCGGATTGGACTGAAACAGATGCTTGACATTCTGGAAAGAATAACCAGCGGTAAGGGCAAAGATGGCGATGTGGAAGAACTGCAACGCCTGGGCGAAGCCGTAAGCAAGCTCTCTCTATGCGGTTTGGGGCAATCAGCACCCAATCCTGTGCTCTCCACAATCCGCTATTTCCGTGAGGAATATGAAGCCCATATTCGCGACAAGAGCTGCGCAGCCAAGGTTTGCCTTGATCTGATGCATTTTGATATTGACAAAGACAGATGTATCGGCTGCTCGCTTTGCGCCCGTAAATGTCCGGTTACTTGCATAACCGGAAGCCGTGAGGATAAATATACCATTCATCAGCTTGATTGCGTTAAATGTGGCAATTGTCAGGATGTATGCCCGGTGAAAGCAGTTTCCCGCATTCCCGGAATGCACCCGGAAGTAGCCGCCAAGCATGAAGCTGAAGCAAAGATTGCTAACCACCACGACGACTAAAGGGGAAAGTATGTACAAAGAAATCTGCAAGAAGTATGCTCCCACCAAGGATAACCTTATCCAGATTCTCCACGAGATTCAGGATAGCCATCCTCAACACTACATTTCGCCCGATGCTGTGGATTCAGTTGCCGAGTATTTAAACGTTCCGGCAAACCACATTTATGGCGTGCTAACATTTTATACTATGTATAGCACCAGCCCGCGCGGAAAGAACATAATCCGTTTATGCGAATCACCACCTTGCTACATAAAAGGATCAGAAAACATCCTGCGTAAGCTGAAGGTGATATTGGGAGTAGAGACCGGAGGAACAAGTAAAGACGGTCTTTTTACCTTAGAGCTATGCGCCTGTCTGGGTGTTTGTGGAAATGCTCCGGTAATGATGATAAACGAAGACGTTTATGGTGATCTTACCGAAGAGAAAGTGGAAGAGATAATCGACAAAATCAGGGGGATGAAATAATGAAATACTATCGCAGTCACATCCTGGTTTCGATAAATGAAACTTCCATTGCTGCCGGTGTGCATGGCTTTATGCAAGCTTTGCGCAGTGAACTGGCAAAAGCAGACCTAAGCGACGAGATAAACGTATTGGAAACCGGCCCCCTAGGCTTCTTTGGCCGCGGTATTTGCATCACCGTTTATCCCGAAAATATAAGCTACGAAGCTGTGAAGGTAGAAGATATTCCCGAACTGGTGCAAGATCACTTCCTAAAAGGACGCCCAGTTAAGCGTCTTATGCTGGATGCTGTATCTAAGTTCAGCCCTAACTTCAACTATGCCAATCGTATTGTGTTACGCAATTCCGGTATTATAGACCCGGAAAACATAGACGACTACATTGGTGCAGGTGGGTATGAGGCATGGGAAAAGGCACTCACCCAAATGCAGCCTGCCGACATAGTAGCCGAAGTAAAAAAGTCCGGCTTACGTGGTCGTGGCGGTGCAGGTTTCCCTGCCGGCGTGAAATGGAGCTTTACTGCTCC